>JAOZLO010000186.1 GCA_029934775.1 Desulfocapsaceae bacterium | reverse complement strand
GATCTATTGTCCTGCGAGTTAAAGAATCCATACTTTTTAAACCGGGCCAGGCGAAAATATCGCTCATACCCAGCTCTCCGTACTATAGCTGATATCATCAATCCACTGCCCATGAGTCTGCGAATCGAAGGGCATACAGATGATGCTCGTATAGCCGGAAACTCTTTCGCAAATTGGGATCTTTCTGTTGATCGTTCAGTTTCAGTTCTTCGTTTTTTCTCCCAGAGTGATTTACTGCCGCTGGATAGAATGTCTTCTGTTGGATACGGTAAAGACCGCCCATTAGTTCCTAATAAAGACGAAGCTGGGAGAGCCTTAAACAGACGCGTTGACTTTGTCCTCCGCCTGAATACACAAAATACTCAATTGAATAATGCATCAGATAATTCAGTTGCCCCCTTATAGAGTCACTTTCTTACCTTTTCGTATAGAGGAATTTTCAGATGGCAGAAAATAAAGACGAAGCAAAACCGGCTAAAAATAAGAAAAAACTTTTTATCATTATCGGTATCGCAGTTCTCGTACTTCTTATTGGTGGAGGTGTTGCCGGTTTTTTTCTGTTAAAAAAAGACCCACCTCCAGAAGATAATGATCCGGGGCTGAGCGTACCGGTTCCTGATCTTACTCAAAGTGAAATTATTGGCCCGATGGTTGATATTGAGGAATTTATTGTCAATATTATCAGTGCTGACAGCAGCCATTACGTAAAAGCTTCATTAACTGTGGAACTCACCGATGAGGCAGTCCGGGAGGAGGTAGAAAAACGTATGCCCCAGGTACGTGATGCGATTCTTCTTCTTCTTGGTAATAAAACGTACGAGGAATTACAGGATCTCCAGGGGAAAAAACAGCTCAAAGCTGAACTTAAGGGGAGAATCAACTCTTTTTTACAGAGTGGCAAAGTAAAATCGGTCTACTTTACCAATTTTGTAGTTCAGTAAAATCCAGGGAAACAGATGGAACCAATCCTTAATAAAGAAGAAATTGCAAATTTGCTCACTGCTATCGGTGAGGGTCTGGTTTCCCTGGACCTTGATGACAATACGCCTTTATCACCCAATCTCAAGGCCACGTCGATAAACCTCTTCAATCTCCCTCGAGTAGATGCAGAACAGTTCAGAATTCCCAACTTCGATATTATCCTGGATATATTCTGCAGAATATACTCAACTTCACTGACGAATAAACTCCAGCGTACATTTTCAATCACACGAACATCCCTTGAATCATCGGAATTTCAGGATTTTTTCAAAGACAAAGGCAATCTTGGAGCAAGTGGCATTATCGATATGCCTCCACTAAAGCATGGCTCACTGATTGTCCTGGATCCAAAGCTCTCTTTTTCATTGATTGAAATGATGCTGGGGGCTTCTATTGAACTTGATCCCCTCCAGCTGGACAGAAAACTTACTACCATCGAACTTATCGTTCTCAGATCCCTATTTGTCGAAGCTTGCAGTGATATTGACAAATCTTTTTCTCAGCTGATTGACATACGCTCAACTCTTATCAAACTTGAAAATAATGCCCGGTTGGTGTCAATCGTTGAACCGGAGGCAGAAGTTATCGTAGGCACTTTTATAGTCAAAGCCGGTAATCTTTCAGGCGAAATGCACCTGGTATTCCCATTTTCTACTCTGGAGCCCCTCCGTGATCTTTTCAAAGATCTTTTGACTATAACCAGCGCCAGCAAAAGTAACTGGTATGACGTGATAGGAGAAGAAATACTTGAGCTGCCTACCACTATTACTGCACAGTCAGGTACACTCAGTCTGTCTGTTTCTCAGCTCCTTGATTTAAAAAATGGAGATTTACTCGAAATTGACTATGACCCTAACAGTCCTCTCAAAGTTTTAGTAGAAGACCAACCTACGTTTTTCGCCGTTCCCGGCACCCATAATGGCAAAAAGGCAATCAGCCTTACCGGGATGTCGAAGTAAGATTAACTCGTAAAAAACTTCATGTGTGAGGTGTGTGTTTTTCTATTATTTCAGCGTATTATGGTACGTTATAATGACAGAAAATTTGCAACAACGAAGCAGATAAGCGAGCCTGTGAGACTCCGGATGTAACATTTTTACGACGCCATCAAATAAGGAAAGAATTATGAACCCAGAAAGCAGCCGCCCTGATCCTGCTGAGCTTAAAGAACTTTTACAGGATGATAAAACCAGTCCAGCCAACCCCGCACTTCCCGGAAATAAGGAAAGAGGACTTGAATTCCTCTATGATATTCCTCTACAGGTTTCAGTTGAAGTTGGTCGCAGCAAAATTCTTTTAAAAGATCTTCTTAAAATGGATGAAGGTTATGTCATAGAGCTCGACAAACTCGCAGGTGAGCCATTAGATCTCTACGTAAACTCAAAACTGATTGCCCGTGGCGAAGCGGTTATGGTCGGGGAAAAATTCGGTATTCGGTTGATTGATGTTGTTTCTACTGCCGACAGAATTCAAAACCTCGGATAACCATTTGATATGAAACATTTTTTAACGATAATATCGCTCTCTTTATTCATCAGTGGACTGGTGTTTTTTTTACCTGAAAACAGCTACTGCGCTGAAGTTAAAAATGATTTCATGGGAAGTTATTTTCGTGTGGTATGGGGCCTGCTTGTTGTCCTTGGTATTATTCTGATACTCTACGGAATATTAAGGAAACGTTTGTCGCTGTTCCATACTCCAGCTTCACAATCTATCAAAATTATTGAAATGAAATCGCTCATGGCCAAAAAAGCATTATGTCTCGTTGAGGTAAAAGGAGAGGAATATCTTCTTGGAATAACCAATGAGCAGATAACTCATATAGCAACAATCGGCTCTAAAAAGAATTCATCGTTTGCTGCAACTCTCAGCAGAACAGATCCCGATAATCTCTCATGACAGCGCACATTTCTGTTCGACCAACACGATTGTCTTTTATCTTGACCGCAGGATTTCTGATCTCCCTTTTGAACCCGTCAGAAGTCCTTTCAATAGGGGTGCCGACAATCTCCTTCGGTGTTGAAAACGCCGATTCACCTGAGCAGGTTTCAAGTGCACTCCAGGTTCTTTTTCTCCTGACTATCCTCTCTGTGGCACCTGCTATTATCCTGATGACTACCTGTTTCACACGCATTGTCATAGTTTTAGGATTTATCCGACAGGCGCTGGGGACCCAAAATATGCCGCCTACCCAGGTTATTCTCGGACTCTCCCTCTTTCTTTCCTTCTTTGTAATGGCACCGACCTTTAACCAGATAAACACGGTAGCTCTCCAACCTTATATGAATGAGGAGATTAGCCAGCCTGAAGCTCTGGAAAAAGCGATTGTACCTATGAGGGAATTTATGTTCAGCCAGGTACGGGAGAATGAACTGGCTCTTCTCACTGAAATCTCAATGGACATGGAACCGGTAGATAGAAATGATATACCAACCATGACCCTTATACCTGCATTCATGCTGTCTGAACTCAAGCGGGCATTCCAAATGGGATTCATGATATATATTCCCTTTCTGGTAATTGATATGATTGTTGCATCAATTTTGATGTCAATGGGCATGATGATGCTGCCGCCGGTAATTATATCAATGCCCTTCAAACTACTTCTCTTTGTACTTGTTGATGGATGGAGCCTGATAGTCGGTTCCCTTATAAAAAGTTTCGGGTAACAGAATATGACCCCTGAGATGGCTGTAGATATTTGTCGTAAGGCCGTTCAGACCATCCTGATGGCAGCTGCACCAATGCTGTTAATCGGAATGGTAATCGGCTTACTGGTATCAATCTTCCAGGCGGCAACCCAGATAAACGAGCAGACTCTTACCTTTGTACCCAAAATTGTTGCCGTTTTTGTAACCCTCGTTCTTTTTGGCCCCTGGTTGATCAAACTGCTTCTCCTTTTTACCGTTGGTCTTTTTGATATTATGGCTACCCTTTAGGAGGCTGTCCGAGGGTCATTATGGATTTTGAACTCATCCCAGTTATCCAGTTCCAGACATTTCTGGTGGTGACGAGCCGTGTTGCAGGGTTTGTCAGTGCAATACCGGTATTTTTTACTTCACAGACCCCGGCCAGACTCAAAACAGCCCTGGTAATCGCCATCTCCCTCACCCTCTTTCCTCTAATGGAAAATTCGGTTCCGCAGGTGGATTTTTCCCCTGCACCTTTTTTACTGCTTATCACTGGGGAAGTCCTGCTTGGTCTGCTTTTAGGCTTGATTGCCAGACTCATTTTCACCGCTGTAGAGTTCGGGGCTACTGTTATAGGCTACCAGATGGGCTTTGCCGCTGCTAATGTTTTCGATCCCCAGGGGGAACGACAGGTAGCACTTATCTCACAATTCCAAAGTGTCTTTGCCATCCTCATCTTCCTGGCAATAGACGGACACCATCTTTTTTTTCGAGTAGCAGTACGTTCATATGAATACCTTCCCCCCGGTCAATTCAACATTTCCGGAGAAGCGATTCCCTACCTTATGAGGCTGGCATCCCATATGTTTTTTCTTGGAGTACAGTTCAGTGCCCCAGTTCTTTCAGTTCTTCTCCTGTCAGGGCTCATTCTCGGGATAATGGCCCGTGTATTCCCTCAACTGAACGTATTCCTTCTCTCCTTCCCGATAAACATAGGAACCGCCTTTATAGTCATTGCTTTGACATTAGATATCTCCGCTTCCGTAATTAGACAAGAATTTGACTTATTGCCGGAACGTTTCTTGACACTGCTGACTTTCCTTAACTTCTGAAGTTAGTTTTCCTTGTTTTCGAGCTGGAGCATTTCTTGCAAGAATTACATGCTATATTGCGTAGTTTTTATGCCTCTATTCTTAACCAGTGCTTCTTTCTCCAACCTGACCAATAGTGGAAAAAGACGCAGGATAACATACTTATGGCAGAAGAAAGCAGCTCCGGCGGAGAAAAAACAGAAGCGCCGTCGACAAAAAGACGTGAAGATTTTCGTAAGAAAGGGCAGGTAGCACAAAGCAAGGAAGTTCAAACCGCATCCCTGTTCACCATCATTTTAATTTTCTGGCTCTTTTACCTCCCGACCTTCTGGAAAGGTTTGACCTCTCTACTCTTCTCCATCTGGCAGTCAGCAGGGGAGTACACAATTACCAGTTCATCCACCATTCACCTGGCAGTATTTCTTTTAAAAGAAACCGGATTGCTCCTTGCCCCTCTCTTTATACTTGTCCTGATCATAGGTTTTTTTTCCAGTGTTTTTCAGTTTGGCTGGCTGTTAACCCCAACCCCTTTAATGCCTGATTTTTCAAAACTTGATCCGATTAAAGGTTTTGGACGCTTTTTTTCTAAAAAATCAATGATCGAAGTTATTAAATCCATACTTAAGGTCGTACTGGTCGGTTATATTGCCTACTCCACTGTGTTTAATAATTTTGACCAGGCCCTGATTCTCACCGACACTTCAATTGGCACCATCCTCTCCTTTTTAGGCAAAACTGCTGGACTTATTCTGGCTAAAGTCTGTGCAGTTCTCATACTGATCGCATTTTTAGATTTTCTTTTTGTCAAATGGGAAATGGAAGAGAAAATGAAAATGACGAAACAGGAACTGAAAGAAGAATCAAAAGAAAGCGAGGGAGATCCCCATCTCAAGGCGCAGATACGATCTATCCAGCAGGAAATGGCACGAAAAAGAATGATGGCGGATGTGCCTTCCGCAGACGTTATCGTCACAAACCCTACTCACATTTCAGTTGCAATCCGTTATGATTCAGAAGAAATGGAATCACCTGTTGTTGTAGCCAAAGGTGCAGATTTTATAGCCATGAGAATCAGAGAAATTGGTCGACAACATGAGATTCCTCTGATCGAAAATCCTCCTGTGGCTCGGTTATTGCATGAAGTTGATATAGGGAAATCGATCCCCGAGGATCTCTTTAAGGTTATTGCGGAAATACTGGCACATGTTTATTCCCTCAAGGGCAACAATATAACACCCCCCAGGTAAGCGATAGACTCCGAGGGGGTACTGAACTGAGTTACAGCTTTTATGGGATAAGGCACTAAGTGGAACTGACCAACATACAAAACAGAATAGCTGACCTGCCGATAAAGAAACTCCT
>JAOZLO010000185.1:1225-6073 GCA_029934775.1 Desulfocapsaceae bacterium | reverse complement strand
CTCTTGTATATCGTACCCCTCAAAGGGGTTACTGAACTAAGTGACGGGGCTTCATGATTAAGGTCCTAACACCTTTTTGATTCTTTCCAGAGCCCAGTCTACCTCTTCTTTTTTTATCACAAGAGGAGGAGCAAACCGTATGGTATACGTATGTGTCTCTTTACAAAGAATACCCAAAACCTGCAGTTTTTCTGCTATCGCTCTGGCGCCGCCTTCTGTACCCTCGTGAAGCTCGATTGCGATCATCAGGCCACGGCCCCTGATGTCTTTTATGTTTTTGTTCTCAATCTTTTTCAGTTCTGAAAGAAAATAGTCACCCATCTCTTTGGAATTTTCAACCATGCCTTCATCGACAAGGACCTTTAAAGCTGTTCTGGCAATACTGCAGGCAAGAGGATTTCCTCCAAAAGTGGAGCCATGTTGACCCGGTTTTAAAATTTCCAGAATCTCTTTATTAGAGAGTACTGCAGACACAGGATAAAAACCACCTGAAAGTGCTTTCCCGATGAGTGTCAGATCAGCCTCAATGCCCTCATGTTCTTCGGCCAGGAGCGCTCCTGTTCTGCCGAGGCCCGTCTGGATCTCATCGAGTACAAGGATAACATTATTTTTTTCACAGATGTCTTTAACCTTTTTTAGATACCCCTTAGGTGGAATAATAACTCCCGCTTCACCCTGGATAGGTTCCACCATAAAAGCAGCAGTATTTTTGGTAATGGCTTTCTCAAGTGCCTCTGCATCACCAAATGGAATAACTTTAAACCCAGGTGCAAATGGTCCAAAGTTATTTCTTGCATTATCATCCGTTGAAAATCCGACAATAGCAAGGGTGCGACCATGAAAATTATTACTGCAGACAATGATTTCCGCTTTATCCTTTTCTATCCCCTTGACTTCATAACCCCATTTACGGACGCATTTTACTGCGGTTTCTACTGCTTCCGCCCCACTGTTCATCGGAAGTACTTTGTGAGAATGAGTAAGCTCACACAGTTCTTTATAGAGGAGGGGGAGTTGATCATTTCGAAATGCCCTGGAAGTTAAAGTCAGTTTCCGTGCCTGCTTCGTCATTGCTTCAAGAATTTTAGGGTGACAGTGTCCCTGGTTGACAGCTGAATAAGCGGCAAGGCAGTCCATATATTTATTGCCATTCACATCCCAGACCCAGATGCCTTCCCCTTTGGTAAGCACCACATCAAGAGGTTTATAATTACTGGCACCATACTCATCTTCCAGGTTAATATATTCTGACGTTTCCATAATCGATTTCTCCTTGTTATTCATTGATAATTTGGGTACCGGCTGTTCTCTGTACCCCATCACAAATTGCTTCGATAGAGGTTATAACTGCACGTTTTCCACCGCTCTGGACAAATTTCAACGCAGCCTCAACTTTGGGGCCCATGGAACCTTTGCCACTTTTATTGCTGGAAAGAAAATCTCTCGCCTCATCAAGCCGCATTTGTGAGATAAGCCGCTCATCGGGAGTGTTGAAATCAGTGAGAACTCCCTCAACGTCCGTGGCAATTACCAGCAGGTCCGCACCGATTTCTGTAGCCAGAAGTGCACTGACCAGATCCTTGTCAATCACTGCATCTACGCCATTGAATGCCCGGCCGTTTCTCACCACAGGAATCCCTCCCCCGCCACAGCAGATGACAATGAATCCTGATTCTATCAGCCGTTCGATTTCTCTTTTTTCTATAATGGTGACAGGTTTTGGTGACGCAACAACACGCCTGAATCCCTTTGGAGTTTCAATGGTGGGGTAGTCCAGTTTTTCAGCCTTGATGGCGGTGAAAAATGGTCCAATAGGTTTTGTAGGATTGGTAAAGGCAGAATCCTTCTCATCTACTACCACATAGGTGATAAGGGAAACAAGAGGGTTGAAATCAGCTCCCTGTTCCATGAGGCTTTCATCCAGCACGGATTCAATCATATAGCCAATCTGCCCCTGGGTCTGGGCTACAAGAATTTCAAGCGGCAGTTTGGGAACGGTATCGCAAGATTCCTGCTGCAGCATAAGATTGCCTACCTGGGGACCGTTACCATGGGTGATAATGATCCTGTAGTCGCTGATGAGTGAGGCAATCTGGCGAATAGAAATTCTGAGATTCTCGAACTGCTGGGCAATGCTCCCTTCCTGTCCTTTCTGGATTAGAGCATTACCGCCAAGGGCAATAAGCAGAGTTGGTTTTTTGTCGTTACCGGTATTATGGCTCATGGAATTATCCCTCTCAGCAGATTCTCTGTACCAGGCTTTACATCATATGATTATATTATTTAATGAAAATATAATAAAATGAATCTGCTTGTCAAGAAAATAAAATCTCTGTAATATACTTTTGATTTTGCACATTCAATTTTTTTCTATGTGACTATAGTCAAAATAAAATTCAGTAGTGTCCTGTTAAAATTTTGCAAGAGGGTTTAAGGTAATGCAATTTTCTAACCGGACACTGCTGAATACAAATAATCAAAGAGATGGAGAATATGGTTTATAGCACCATGCACCGTAAATTATACGAATACGTGGAAGAGGAAATAGGACTGCGAATTATTATGGGTGAGTACGAACCCCAAAGTACATTACCTAATGAGGATGCTCTTTGTACAAAATTTGGAGTTAGCCGGGGAGTTATACGGGAGGCTATCAAGGTACTGCAAAAAAAAGGGTTGGTGCAGCCCAGACCTAAAATTGGTACTCAAATCCAACCAAAATCCCAATGGAATCTATTCGATGCTGATGTTTTAGTCTGGAAATTAAAGGCGGGACAACAGCTGGAATTTCTTGAGAACATTACTGAAGTCCGGATGATAATTGAATCCGAGGCGGCAAAACTGTCAGCTGAACGTGCGACCCCGGAAGAACTGACAGAGATACAGTTTCAGTTCAACCGGCTGAAAGATGTACTGGATGATGAAGGAGAGTTTAATTATGAGGAGTACCTCGAGGCTGACATGGATTTTCATTCAGCTATCCTGGAGGCCTCTCATAATGAATTGCTGGCCCAGATTGGGCGAACCATGCGCCATGCCGTGCAGACAGCACGCCAGGCTGACACCCATGACATCAGCATATTATCCGCATCTCAGCCATTCCATGCTGCAGTAATAAAAGCAATTTCCAGCAAAGATCCGGAAGGCGCGTACACCGCTACAAGCAATATGTTCGATCAGTTATGGAAAGATACCCAAGGATGACACTGACAGCAACACCCCACAGCCTCCAATTATAATTCGAAATAATATAAATCAATCGGATAGACAGGAGGGAGTTAATAGCTTGAGAGCACTTCCGGTTTCATGATATACTTTACTCAATGACAGCCTCGTAAAAAGGTCATTATCTAGAGAAGATAAGATCCTATAGATTAATTAATCCATATTGCGCCACCGGAATTTTCGTGATGAAAGAGAAAAAACAGGACTGGAGTGATATTATCCTCAATTCTATCGCTGACGGTATTTTCACCATTAATTGCGACCAGGATATTACCTATTTTAATGCTGCTGCTGAAAAAATTACCGGTGTAAAGAGTGAAGATGCTCTGGGAAAAAAATGTTTTCAGGTTCTCAGGGCTACCGCCAGTAATCAATGCGAGTCAAAATGCTTTTTAAAGGAAAGCATGACGACAGGTCAGGAAAAGGTTTCCAGAAAAATAGAAATCATCAGAAGTGATGGGAAGCAGATACCGGTAACCATCAGTACCTCCGTAGTTCGCAATGATAGAGGTGAAGTCATCGGAGGTGTGGAAACTTTGCGGGACATATCAGCAATGGAATTGTTGCGCAAGAAAATTGAGCAGAGATATACATTTTCTGACATTATCACAAAAAATCATGAAATCTGGAAGATCCTCGACATTTTGCCAGATATAGCCAGAAGTAACAGTACTGTCCTGATTGAGGGGCCAAGTGGAACAGGCAAGGAGCTTTTTGCCAAGGCAATTCATGACCTGAGCGAACGTACTGGGAAATTTGTTGCTCTTAACTGTACTGCTTTGCCGGATAGTTTGCTGGAGTCCGAGTTTTTTGGATATAAAAAAGGTGCCTTTACTGAAGCAAAACGTGATAAGGCCGGACGTTTTTTGCTTGCTGAAGGGGGCACCTTTTTACTCGATGAAATAGGTGATATTTCAAGTGCTCTGCAGATGAAATTGTTGCGGGTAATTGAGAAAATGGAATATGAGCCTCTCGGATCCACCGAAGTGGTCAAGGCTGATGTTCGCATTATTGCAGCAACCAATAAGAGCCTTGCCGACCTTGTTTCCCGGAAAAAATTCCGTGATGATCTGTTTTATCGTCTCAATGTTGTCAAAATCTATCTTCCTCCTCTGTCCCGTCGTCGAGAGGATATCTCTCTTCTGGTAAATCATTTTGTCGAGAAGTTTAATATACTCAAAGGGAAGTATATAGAAGGGGTGTCACGAGAAGTTCTCCATGTACTTATGAGATATGATTTTCCCGGTAACGTTAGAGAGCTTGAAAATTTTATAGAATATGCTTTTATCCTCTGCCACGATTCCACCATAGAATTGGAGCATCTGCCCAAGGAACTGACGAACAACATCGGGAGTACGAATGACAAAGCAGCAGGACGCTCATCAGCAAAACCTCTTGCTTTCTCGGAAGTGGAAACCATAAAGAAAGCTTTGGATGAAAACGGTTGGAACAAGACTGCGACTGCAGCATACTTGAAGATAAATCCCAGCACACTGTGGCGTAAGATGAAAAAACATGGTATCAGCCCAGACCGTTCTTAATGCCCAGTAATCCTGTCAAAAACAACAGATAAGCACCCTTATGAAGCCAGGGTATAAACTCCGACTTCGAACTGAGAAGGGT
>JAOZLO010000185.1:0-1125 GCA_029934775.1 Desulfocapsaceae bacterium | reverse complement strand
GATAAGCACCCTTATGAAGCCAGGGTATAAACTCCGACTTCGAACTGAGAAGGGTATTTTAAAAAACTGAAAGTAGCAGTCCTTAGAGAGGTTTTAAGAGAAGATGTTTTAAGTAATTTCTTTTTATTAATTTTCTGTCAAAAAATATATATCCTATCAAACCGTATAAATAGGCAAATAACAAACCGTTGACCACGTTTATCATTGCAAGCTGCAGAGCTGTTAGCTGGACACCAAGTTCGAGTGAGCCGGTACCAATCAGACAGAGATATCCCACCCACCCATGTATCATATGGGCCAGTAGACCAATTAATCCCAGTAATTTTCCTATTAGCGGTATGTGAGTGAATTCAAGAAGAGCAAAACTTACCGGGGCAATAACCAATCCTATGGAAACGCCACAGATCATATTTTTGTATTTAAAATTGAATAATTTGGCAAGTTCATAACAGCTCAATGGAATTATAGCTAACAGTATAAGATATTGGCTCATGACGTCCTCCTTATTTTTTTCTTCTTCTACTGTTAGCTATGCACGCCCTATGCCAAAAAAGCTGTGTTTTTAATGTGTTCGAAAAGAAAAGTTTTTCCGTCAGTAAAAGACAGGCTGAGGCGGTCTGCTCGTCTCATGATGGGGTGCAGTTGAATAGTTGAGATTTTTTTTAATCAAAAACAGATAGAGTTAAACGTTTGCACATATGCAATACTGCAACGGCAAGTCGTGCATAAATGCAATTTTCTAACCGGGCACTACTGGATAACAGTAGATAAACTATTCTTTGATAGTGGCACGCAGCTTGGCCAGGGCCTGATGGGCTGCATTGATAAATGGATGTACGGTTGGGGCTGATGTTAGTAACGGATGAGTTGCAATCTGCATCATAGCCAGTTCACGTACCGTGACTTTCTTCTGAATGGCCAGAGCGATTACGAGAATTATGCCTGAACGATCAGCGAATGTCAGCTTCACTTTCATCATTTGAGCACCGGGAAGCATCCCCGGATGACGGTCTGGAGCTTCTGCGGTAGCCGAAATAATGCGAAAACCCTCTTTCTTGCATGATCGGCATGTCATTCCTGTGCTGGCAAAAGAAATACCACCGATCTGAGTGGAAAAAGCGGCTA
>JAOZLO010000184.1:3393-6113 GCA_029934775.1 Desulfocapsaceae bacterium | reverse complement strand
GGTTTCTGAATAAACCCGGCCAGTCCCTTGCCGACAAATTGCTGGGTTGCATCCTGTTCATTATAACCACTTGACAGGATCACCTTTACTTTTGAGTTAATTTTGCGAATTTCCTGAAATACCTGGGCCCCATCCTTATGGGGCATCGTCAAGTCTAACAGTACACCGACAATCTCATCAGCATGTTTCTTAAACACTTCAATAGCTTCCCGACCATCTTCAACGGTCAAAACTTCAAATCCCATTTTTCTGAGCATATGTTTGCTGACCGCCCGGATAGCCTCTTCATCATCGGCAATCAAAAAAGTGCCCTGCCCCTGCCAATCTTCGATGTGGGAATTTTCTGCATAATTATTGTTCCTTATAGCTTCTGTGGTTTTATAGAATGGGAATAAAATTTTAAACGTCGTTCCCTTCTGCACCTCGGAATAAATTTTAATCATACCATGATGACCATTGACGATTCCCACTACAGCGGACAGCCCCAATCCTCTCCCGGTAAATTTTGTAGTAAAAAAGGGATCAAATATTTTCATAAGAATATTTTTAGACATACCCATTCCGGTATCTGAAACCTCCACAAAAGCATACATCCCCTCTGTAAGAGGCTCTTTAGGAGTGACCTTTGCCTCAAATTCCGTCTCATTTATATAGTCCTGGTCACAATACATTTGACCAGTTGACAGGGCAATAACGCCACTCTGTTTCTCAATAGCCTCAGAGGCATTAATCACCAGGTTCATGATAATCTGACGAATCTGCGAAGGATCTCCTTCCATAAATATTGGTTCAGGGGCATATTTGAATTTCATTACCGCATTTTTGGAGATAGATATCGTCAGCATCTGGACCGTATCCTTGATGAGATGATTAAGATCTATAGGCTCCAGTGTAAATTTACCCCTGCCGGAATAGGCCAGCATCTGTTTGATCAGAGCGGCTGCCTTACGGGAAGAGCTGCTGATTCCTTCAACATATTCTCTGGCCGGCGATTGAGGGTTAAGAGTGGACAATGCCAAATCAGCATAGCCGAGAATACCCATAAGGATATTGTTGAAATCATGGGCAATGCCACCAGCCAGCACTCCCAGGCTCTCAAGTTTCTGGGTTTGCAGCAGTTGCTTCTCAAAATTCATCCTACTCTCTTCTGCTTCTCTTACTTTATCAGCCCTCTCCAGAAGTTGCTGTTCAGAGCGCTTACGCTCAGAGATATCCTGAATAGTTCCAAACATTTGAACAGGATTACCTTCAGCATTAAATTCAAGTTTCCCCAACCCATGAACCCAACGTTCTTGACCATCATTCATTCGCTTTATACGATACTCTTTATTGAACGGTTCATGATCTGTCAAGACGTTGCCGATAAAGTATTCCTGCATCATTTTCAGATCTTCGGGATGGACAATCTGCAGCCAACCTGCACTGTCTTTCGGGTATTCAGGGTCAATATCAAATAGCTCGTCAAGCACAATTGAGCTTTCCCAGCGATCGCTCACAACATCCAGCACATAGGATCCGATACCGGCAACTTTCTGCGATTCCTGCAGGAGATGTTCACTACTTTTGAGAGCCTCATCCACAATCTTATTTTCTGTAATATCCACAGTTGTAATCAGAACCTGTGAATAATCCTGACGGTCGGGTTGAGCAATCAGTTTAAGTATGATATTACGTTTTTCTCCCTGCAGAGTTTGTACTACCGCTTCAGATTCAAATTCTGATTGGTTCTCTGCAATGGCAACCATTTCGGCTTTAAAGGTATCAAATGACTCAGAAGTAAATGTTTTCTCCAGATTTTCAAGAAGATTGGATTTACTCTCCGCCTGGTACAGCTCAAGAGCTGCCCTGTTGACATCGACAATTTTTATTTTCCGGAAAAGATCACTGAGAATCGACGGGTTATCATCCAGATATGTCCCGATATCAGTGATACCATCTGCCTGGAATCGGTTCAGGATTTCTTTCACCTCTGAGAAGTCTTCTTCCCACAGAGCGATGGGGGCATACTCGAACAAATTACGGTATCTCAGCTCACTCTCACGAATTATATCTTCAGTTTTTTTCTGCTCTTCCAGATCCTGTTTTGCAGTATGTAATTCCCGTTTTATCTTTGTGACATCTCCAAGCACCTGCCAGGGCGATTTTGAGTGAACAGTTATTTTCCTACTTGAATTTTGCCATCTTATATACATCCATAAAAATGGAAACAGGGTAATCAGAGTACAGAAACGGGTAATCGCTGTCCCTTTTAGATGCGTCCAGAAAAACTCAGTCCCCCAAAATGCACCCAGTCCAAAAAGAATTACGTCAAACCACATAACAGCGAGGAGGGTGAGAAACGATCTTAACCATAGTGGTAAGGGCAGACTCTTTTTAACCAGAAAATCCCAGCACAGGGCCAGAAAAACAAGATCTGCTGCCGTCGCAAGAATTGATGCTGCATTGATTCTCAGATCAGGAACAGGTACGTGGACCAGAGAGGTCCCTGGATCAAGAAATGCGTGATACCTGATCGCCAGACTGGTGAGTGGCACAACAATGGAAATGGAGATAACGATTGCCATTGATCTTCGGGTAACCTGCGGCCCATCAAATAAATAGACAAGAAAAATGGAGACAATTACCGCCGAATAATACACCGTTGAACCTACCAGCAGTGATAAACCGAATATATCCACTTTCACTCCTGCATCGGTTACCCACCACATAATCCAGACCAT
>JAOZLO010000184.1:0-3293 GCA_029934775.1 Desulfocapsaceae bacterium | reverse complement strand
TAAGAGGTGCACCATGAGTGAAATGGTCAACGTTGAAGTATTTGGCGGTATTTGTGGATTCACAACTCAAATCCAGGCCAAAGATGAAACCGGATACAAAGCTTCTTTCCGATTAAAAAGTCAATGCCCCAACTGGAAACAGGTAGATGAAATACTGGGAGGAAAAACACTTAATATGATGACTGAACTGTTTAAGGACAAAAAGACCGGCACTCTTCATTCCCAGGTGATAGAGGTCAGCCTGAAAACTATCCCTCATGTATCATGCCCGGTGATTTCAGGAATTTTAAAGGCACTGGAGGTAAGCGCCGGCCTGGCACTGCCCAAAGATGCAACTATAACTTTCAAAGATTGATGGCACCCTCTCTCATTGCTTGTTTTGCATGAGAGAGGTCGGTTTGTTCCGGAGCGAAAATAACTTCAAGCCATTTTTATCAGGAAAAAAAAGTGTCTACAGCCTGATCTACGTGAGAATCGTCTGCTCGAAACGGGATAGTTATCTGGTCACCATTATCATTTTCCTGATTATATTCAACTGCGACTTCCATTGCGTTGGGATTGCGACTCCAACTGCGACGGGCAACTCCGCCCATTACATCCCAGGACATTGCTGAACGGAGGATATCATCAACTCTGTGGCTGCCATCCAGAACCATGCCGAACCCACCATTAATAGCCTTACCTATCCCTGTGCCACCACCGTTATGCAAAGCGACCATTGACATGCCGCGTGCCGCATTTCCTGCAAAACACTGGGTTGCCATGTCGGCACATACATTACTGCCGTCTTTGATATTGGCTGTTTCACGAAACGGAGAGTCGGTACCACCGGGATCATGATGATCTCTGCCGAGCATAACCGGACCGATTTCATCATTTCTTACCATATCGTTAAATTTCAGAGCAATAGACACACGTCCGCCAGCATCTGAGTAGAGTATTCTGGCCTGGCTGCCGACAACGAGATTGTTCTTTTTGGCATCCCTGATCCAGATATAGTTGTCTCTATCTTCCGACCGCCTTCCAGGGTCGATACAGGACATTGCAGCCATATCAGTTTTATCGAGGTCTTCAGGCTTCCCACTCAAACAGACCCAGCGAAAGGGGCCATAGCCATAATCGAAAATCGGCCCCATAATATCTTCAAAATAGGAGGGATAGATAAAGCCATCTTTGGCATCCACACCATTTTTGGCAACTTCAGTTACCCCGGCATCAAAAACCGCTTTCAAAAAAGCATTGCCGTAATCAAAAAAATAGGTGCCTTGTTCTGTCAGTTTTTTGATAGCCTCGCAGTGTCGACGTAAACTTTTATCAACCAGTTTCCTGAATTCATCTCTATTACTGCTAAGCAATTTCGTGCGCTCTGCAAAAGTCAAGCCCTGGGGGCAGTAACCTCCATCGTACACGACATGGCAGGAAGTCTGATCTGAAAGCAGATCCACTTGTATCTTTCTGACTGCCATATGTTCGAGAAGTTCTACAATATTACCATGATAGGCTATAGATCTGTTTTCCCTGGCAGCAACAGCCTCAGTCGCAATTTTAAGAACTTCGTCCATATCATTTGAGACAACATCAACCCACCCCTGCTGGTGACGGGTGGTGATCCTGGAGAGATCAACTTCTGCAGTTATGGATACAGCACCTGTGATTTTTGCAGCTTTTGGCTGGGCGCCGCTCATGCCGCCAAGACCGGATGAAACGAAGAGTAAACCTGCCAGGTCATCGTCATCTGCAACATTACACATCAGGCGACCAGCGTTTAACAGAGTGTTATAGGTTCCATGGACAATGCCCTGGGGGCCTATATACATCCAGCCTCCTGCGGTCATCTGGCCATAGGAGGAAACACCCATCTGAGCTGCTATCTCCCAGTCATCCGGATTATCGTATAAACCCACCATCAGGCCGTTGGTGATAATCACCCTGGGATTATCCGGGCTGGATTTAAACAGGCCAAGTGGGTGACCCGACTGCATGACAAGAGTTTGATTTTCAGTCAGTACTTCCAGATATTTCTTAATAAGCCGCAGCTGCATCCAGTCGTGACAAACTGAACCTGTTTCTCCATACGTAACCAGTTCATAGGGATAAAGCGCCACATCAAAACTGAGATTGTTATCTATCATCAACTGAAAGGCTTTTCCTGCCAGACATTCACCTTTATAGTCATCGATACTCCGCGGTTTAATAACCTCCTTAGGCCTGAAACGATATCCGTAAATTCTACCACGACTTTTCAACTCCTCCATAAACTCAGGGATCAACTCCGCGTGGTGTTGTGCTGGGATATAACGAAGTCCATTTTTAAGGGCTGTTTTCGTCTGCTCCTTATTTAATCGAAAACCGCGATCCGGAGCACGGCGAATACCTTCCTGAAATGTAATTTTTTCCGGTAATGTATCATCAAGACGAATTTTCATGGAGTGAGAGATATCTATATTGGTGAGCATGGTTTTCCTCTAGAGTAATGTTTTCTGACCACGAAGAACATAATGCCCTGCGGGCTGGTTTAAGGACGTAAGGGCGTAAGGGCTAACAACCTTGCGTCTGCCTTTGCCGCCGGAAAAGTTTTGTTTTTCGCAACTACTCATGGGGCAAGCATCTAAACCTTGCTAACCTCCGTAGTTGTAGATGTTTACAGGGTGCCGTAGATTTTTGCAGGCAGGCCTGTGCCGCCTAAGTCATACGTAAGCAGGCGTGACCGTGGAAAGATGCGGTGCCCTGTGAGCAGTTACGTTTTTCCGATACATGTACATTCTGTGTCAGATCCAGGGAAGAATCGGTACACATCCTGCAAATCGAAAGCTTTTCTTCATTTCTTACTACTCTTCTAGTATACTGTGCCCAATATGTATATACAACTTATTTTCTTAAGATTAGAGAAGTTGAGAAAAATATATAAAACATAAGACAACAGAGCAACAATTTGCATTATCAGGACAAATGTTGTATATACAAGAAAGAAAAAGTTTCCACCGGCAAAAGACAGACGCAAGGTTGTTAGCCTTTAAGCCTTTACGCCCTTACGCCCTTAAACCTGCCCGAAGGGCATTATGTACTAACCAAAGACTCTTTTCGGAAATAATATGAAGGCACTGCAAATCTCACCAGGCAAAATGACCCTCGACCAGATGCGTATCGTTTCAAGAAATAAAGTTCGAATCCAGCTTGATCCAGACTGCGAAGACGCAATCAAAAAATCGGTTGCAACGGTCGCAGATGTGATCAATAACGGCAGGGTAATTTATGGTATCAATACCGGTTTTGGCTTACTGGCAAATACTGTT
>JAOZLO010000183.1:1758-6134 GCA_029934775.1 Desulfocapsaceae bacterium | reverse complement strand
TGGAACGGATTATAGGAGTTGATCCTGGGAGCAGAGTAACAGGCTATGGAGTTATTGATGCTGACCATGGCAGTTTGCAGTATGTTGTCTGCGGGGTGGTGAAGACGAATCCTCAATTTTCATTTGCCCAGCGATTAAATGAGATTTTTGAGGGAATTAACGAGGTCGTTCAGGTATACAGTCCCGTAATTGCTGCGGTTGAGGATGTCTTTATGGCATCCAATCCGAGATCTGCACTTAAACTGGGGCACGCCCGCGGGGCGGCGGTGGTGGCCGTCATGCAGAATGGTCTGGCTGTTTATGATTACAGTCCTCGAGTTGTTAAACAGGCTGTGGCCGGCTATGGGCAAGCGGAAAAATCACAGGTGCAACATATGGTAAGAGTTTTACTCGGCCTTTCGAAAGTACCTGGCTCTGATGCGGCTGACGCACTGGCGGTGGCTATATGCCATGCCAACCAATTCCAGATATAAAATAGAATGATTGCGATACTGACAGGAAAGATTTTTTCTAAGAACGTTGACAGGGCTGTTATTGATGTCTCTGGAGTGGGCTATGAGGTGTTCCTCTCAACAGATACTGTCGCTCGAATGGCCGATAAGGGAGAGGATATCCTTTTGTATATCCATACTAACGTCCGTGAGGATGCCTTTACGCTTTTTGGTTTTTTGCAGGAAGAGGAAAAGGAGCTCTTTCTTATCCTGAAAACAGTTTCCGGTATAGGTCCTAAGCTGGCCCTCTCCATGCTCTCGGGTCTGAGAGTCGCTGATTTATGCCAGGCAATCACTCATGGAGATATAAAAACATTGACAACTCTTCAGGGTGTAGGAAAAAAGACGGCTGAACGCGTCTGTGTAGACTTGAAAGAGAAGGTTGGACATCTTTCCTTTGATTCGAGTCCTGTATCTGGAACTCTCATGCCTGTTGTTCCTGTCACTGGTTCTAATGTTGCTGATGCATTGTCAGCTTTAACTAATCTTGGTTATTCCGATCCAGTTGCCAGAGAATCCCTGGCATCTGTAAAAAAACATGTAGGGCAGGAGCTCTTTAATACATTGAGCGTTGAGGATCTTATTCGTGAGTCGTTGAGGGCGCTTGTATGAATATCGAAGAAAACATTACAGCTGACAGCCGACTTGTGAGTCCGAAACCGGTGAGTCGCGAACCTGGGAATGAAAATGTTCTCAGGCCGCGAATGCTCGATGAATATATCGGACAAGAGCATATGAGGAAGAGCTTGGGGATTTTTATCCAGGCTGCAATTGGCAGGGGGGAGCCCCTGGATCATGTTCTTTTTCACGGTTTCCCCGGCCTTGGAAAAACAACTCTTTCCTATATTATAGCAAATGAGATGGGTGCCGGTATTAAAGTTACATCCGGGCCGGTTATTGAAAAACAGGGAGATCTTGCCGCAATACTCACCAGCCTGCAGGAGGGTGATGTTCTCTTTATTGATGAAATTCATCGCCTTAATCATGCCATAGAGGAAGTACTTTACCCGGCGATGGAGGATTACCAGCTTGATCTTATTATTGGCCAGGGACCAGGTGCCCGATCGGTGAAAATGGACCTGCCAAGATTTACCCTGGTTGGAGCTACTACAAGGACCGGGTTATTGACCCCGCCCCTTCGCGATCGATTTGGGGTTATCCTCCGGCTTGAATTTTATTCTCCTGAAGAACTGGTCAGCATAGTGCAGAGGTCAGCGCTGATTCTGGGAATGAAGGTTGACCTGTCCGGTGCTTTAGAACTTGGCAGGCGATCTCGAGGAACACCAAGAATTGCCAACCGGTTACTTCGGCGAGTGAGAGATTTTGCCGAAGTGGGTAAACACACAGTTGTCGACAGCAAAGTAGCCAATGATGCTCTTGATCTTCTCGGTGTTGATCAGTTTGGTTTGGATGATATGGATCGTCGGATTATGCTGTCAATAATTGATAAGTTTCAAGGTGGGCCTATTGGTCTCGATACACTAGCCACGGTGGTGTGTGAAGAGAAAACTACCCTGGAAGATGTTTATGAGCCATTTTTAATGCAGTCCGGATTTCTTAAGCGAACACCAAGAGGCCGTGTTGCCACAGTTGCGGCGTATGAACATTTCAAGAGAAAAATGCCAAAGCAGAACACCATTCAACCATCACTTTTCACATAATAAAGACCAGTATTATTCAACCTGGCTATATCCGTACCCCAAAAAACTGATGGGGACTCCCCTTTTTTTGTTTTGCAGCAGTATTCGGTCTAGATCCTGCGGATATTTCCCCAACTCCACCAAGTTTGGCAGGGATCAACCCTGCTTTTCCCCACTATACGCCACTTTTCTGGTTCAATTTATTTTCTGTTTAAATTAAAATATATTGATAAATAAACGTAATAATACGTTATTACGGTTAGTTTGATAGGTATAGTTGTCTAATCATTGAGCCTGGGTATGTCAAATTATATTCAACATAGTGTGGTGCTTCGGTCGAAACACACTCTATGTCGTACCTTTTGTTCGTTTGTAGACTTTCCCTTATCTAATTGAAGTTCTGAGGGTTTTTTCTTGACACATTGCTATTCTCTGTTATAAAAGAGTGATGGTGGTTTTTTGTGGGTTTTTTGGGAGTTTGGTGGTGAAAGTGGGTTGAGGAGGGCTGTTGAGTGATCAAAGATCGATTCCGTAGCAGAACGGAACATACGCTTGATGCAAAGGGGAGGTTGAATTTTCCCAGCCGCTTTCGGGATGTGTTGCGTCAATGTGATTCGGAAATACTTATGGTCGCTCCGTGGAATAAACATTTACGTGCATATCCCGAAGCTGAATGGGAAGCTCTGGAAACGAAATTGCTGACCCAGGGGGGAGGACAACCGGGGATAGCAAGTTTTGTCAGATATGTAATCGGTGGTGTTGTTAAATGTGTACTTGATAAGCAGGGGCGAATTCGATTACCTGCTGATCTGCGTGCTGATGCTGCTCTGGGAAAAGATATTGTATTGACAGGTATGCTGGACTGGGTTGAAATTTGGGATAAGACTGCGTGGTATGCCGAAAACAGGACGACTCGTGATAACTTTGAAGGGCATGAGGAAAGCCTTGCTAAGTTGGGTATTTTTTGATGCCTTCAGGAGTGGATATTGACAAGATTCATACATCTGTACTTCTCAGTGAAACCCTCGAATTTATAAATCCAACCCCTGGAGGTGTGTATGTTGACGGCACTCTCGGGTTAGGAGGGCATTCCGAAGCAATTCTTGAAAGATCCGGACCCGATGGGGAAGTAGTCGCTTTTGAATGGGATGAAAGTGCGATAGAAAAGGCCCAGATAAGGTTGTCACCATATAAAAATCGTTTGAAGATAATACGACGAAATTTTGCTGACATATCAGAAGGGCTTGATGAAGTGGAAATGACCGCGATTGATGGCTTGCTGGTAGATGTCGGGTTATCATCTTTACAACTGGATATGGGGGGGAGAGGGTTCAGTTTTCAACGGGATGAAATACTTGATATGCGGATGGATAATAGAAAAAACATCACTGCACAGTCTGTTCTGGCGACCTGTTCTCAAATGGAACTCGCAGATATTTTTTTTTATTATGGCGAGGAACGTCAAGCCAGGCCGATTGCTTCTGCCATAGTGGAGTATAGAGCCAGGAAAGCTATCAAGACAACAAAAGAGCTGGTATCAATTATTTCCAGAGCAGTACCTAAAAGGTACCATCCGAAGAAAATTCATGTGGCAACCAAAGTTTTTCAGGCTTTGAGAATAGCTGTAAATACTGAATTGGAGAATCTTGCAAGAATACTCGAAGATGGTGTCAGGTTTCTTAAACCAGGGGCCAGATTTTGTGTGATTTCTTTCCACTCTCTAGAGGATCGTATCGTAAAAGTTAAATTTAAAAACAATATTGAATTGGAAGTTCTTACTACTAAAGCAATCATGCCTTCGCCTGAAGAAATTGCTGGAAATAAAAGGTCTCGCAGTGCTCGGTTGAGGGTTGCACAGAAAAAATAAAAACAGGGGGAGATATGAATTTTCATACCACATCTCAAGCATATATGCGGCCAGTAATCCAGGTAGGGCTGGGACAGCGTTCGTTGTGTCAAAGGAAGGGGAGTTTCCCTGTTGGTATTGCTTTTTGGCGGTCTGTCGGCAAGATCCTGTTAGTGCTGCTTCCCCTCGTTCTGGCAATAAATATGTATGTTACCTCATCGGTGGGTAAGGTCGGTGAATCGATAATTGCTGCGGATAATAAACGTCATGAGCTTATGGACAAAAATATTGAATTGAGATCAAAAAAAGCATGGCTCCGGGTCGATGAGCAATTCCAGCAGTTAGCTGCTGAAAAACTTTCCCTATATGTTCACCGGAAGGGCCAGGTTGGAATATTTA
>JAOZLO010000183.1:0-1748 GCA_029934775.1 Desulfocapsaceae bacterium | reverse complement strand
TTAAGCGAAAGGGATATTTTATTTATCTCTAACCACCCCTACCTGTCTAAGTAGTTAGAGTGACAATATGGTGAGACAATCCCGCTTGCGTTTGCAAAAAAATAAGACCTACAAGCGGGTACTGTTTATTGTACTGTTTATCTCCATCGCATCTGCGATTGGATGGCAGATGGATAAAAAATATCAGGTTATCGCATATCTAAATGAAGTACTTCTAGTAGCAAAGAAGACTCCGGCTGGAGATGAAATATCCCGTGGGACGATCTATGACAGAAATCTAAAACAGATTGCTGTTACCATGGCGAGAGTCTCAGTGTATGCACGAATAAAGGAGATCGAATCCATATCTGAAACAGTAAAAGAGTTAGCTGATATATTGCCGATAGATATGGAAAAATTGCAAAAAATATTGGAAACCGGTTCTCTGCGGGTGTGGGTTGCAGAAGATATCAATCAGGACCAGGAAGATGTGATAAAAGAGAGGAAAATGCCTGGAGTATATCTTCAACGTGAGCAGGTTAGGTTTTATCCCAATGATACGCATGCAGCTCATTTGACAGGGTATGTTGATGATAATATTGGCCTAGCCGGAGTGGAGTTTTATTACGACAGGCTGCTTGCAAACAGAGAAATTGATGAGGAGTCGAAGAAGAGCAGTCTTTCTTCCTCGAAGGACCTGGTTCTCACAGTTGATCTCAAAATTCAAAAGATTTTAGAAGATCTTGTCGTAGATATTGGACATAAACATAATGTTATAAAAGTTGGTGCCTATGTAATGGAAGGAGCAACTGGTGACATAGTAGGAGGTGCCCAATACCCAGGATTTGACCCCAATGATTTTACCCGATATTCTTCTGCTGTCCTTGAAAATTTATTTTTAAAACAAACCGTTATACCTGATAGATTTCGACTTTTTTTTAGAGATGCTGCCAATATTTATAGTGGCATAGAAGCTGGGAGAGTATTGCTGCCATGGTCGATCCAGGCTTATAAAACAGATCTGGGCAGCCAGTTGAGACTTTGGGACTGGCTGGGACTGACAGAGCAATGGTCGACAGACTTTTCTGCATATAATCATTCCGATAAAAACAGGAAAACCACCTATAAACCTTTTTTTCATCTTCAACGACAATCTTACGGATTGGTGCCGGAGTACGCTACACCTCTGGAAATTTTAACTGCAATGGCCGCAATTTTCAGTGGAGGGAATAAAACCAGACCTCATGTGGTTGCTGCAGTTTCGGATGCGGAGTCTGGAAAAGGATACTTACTGAATGGTGGTGAGGTGGCAACAGACAGGTTTACTGAGATTGTAAAAGAGGGTACTAAGGAGATGGAATTGCTATTGAAAAGCCAATCTAGATCTGAATCTTCTGGTGCACTGTTTATTGGAGATAAAAATCTTATAGTTACACCCTCCCCAGGCGGGCAGAGGTTTCTCAGTAATGAGATGATGTTTGTGAGAATACCGGCAGATACATCAACTTTGAATATGCTTGTTGTAGTTGAAGGGCAAATAGAATTTCCTTTGCCAAAAAAGGAAATGGAGGTTTTTTCCCTCCAAACGCGAGTGGGGCAAATTGTAGACAGGATTTCTGTTTTGCAGCAGGTTGGGAAAAGTGTTTTAGATGTTGTGGAAATTGAAATACAGGATGAAAGCAACTATCCTTTGAGAAAACGTGCTGATAACCTGACATCGGGAGGCTTTGATGCTCAGGAAAAAATGAAAACGGGGAGGGGGAAAATGT
>JAOZLO010000182.1 GCA_029934775.1 Desulfocapsaceae bacterium | reverse complement strand
ATTTCGATCGAATATTGCACAAAGTGAAATTATGAACCTCGTGCCTCCAGTCTGGAGGAGGAGTTGAAGAAAGAGTTTGATATGGAAATTGAGCTGATACCTTCGTCGGGTGGTGTCTTTGAAATTGTTGCTGATACTGAACTTCTTTTTTCAAAAAAGAAACTGCAGAGGTTTCCTGAGGACGGTGAGGTTCAGGCGCTCATCAATGCCAGAGGACACTGATGAGAAGGGCGTGTTATTTTTGTTCAGATGTTAAGGAGCTGGAAATTCCTAAATCAAGGCAACTGGAGACACAATTGTCACATTTTTCTCCCTGCTTTCCTTTGGTGCAGTATTCGGCAAAACCTTCGATTAAGTCGTCACCCCCCCTGGGACAGACCTTGATAAATTTTGTGAAGCTGATCATTCGGGCGATAATTTCAGGTGGAGCGGAGTGTTCAATTTTACATGCACCTTCTTCGGCAATAGTGGAATCTATTGCCAGCACTTCGACGAAAAAACGTTTCAGGGCATCATGGCGGAAGATTACATCTTCAGCCACTACCTTGCCCTCGATTGTCAAAGTGATAGCCTCGTAGGGAGCATAATTGATCAACCCTTTTTTTGATAGGGCACGGAGCGCTTCCGTTACAGAAGCTTGACTTACTTTGAGCCTTGTGGCTATTTCCTTACTTCGGGCGACAAGTTTTTTTTCAATGATGTGATAAATCGCCTCAATGTAGTCCTCAAGACTTGCACTGAGATCTATTTTTTCTTTCATATTGATCTGCAGTTAAATAATGGGTATTGAGAGTAGGTCTTTTTTGGGGTACCGTCTTTTTCACCGTTCTAACTGTGTTGTATATCCATTAACGTATACAACTTACAGTCCTTTAATGTGAGAGTCAAGTCGGGACATAATTAAATCAACGGACTTTTGAACATGTATTTACCGCTTAAGACTAATGCTTTGTGAACTGAGAATAAAGAATCTTGCGCTGATCGAATCCCTTGAACTTAATTTCGATCAGAATTGCAATGGCGGCCTGGTTGTTATGACGGGTGAAACTGGAGCTGGAAAATCTATAATGCTACGGGCTATCCATCTTTTGACAGGTGGAAGGGCATCTCTGGACTGGGTACGGAACGGCACAGATCTTTGTGAAATTGAGGCTATGTTCGAGTTAAATCCAAAACATTATAAACTCTTGCGAAAACTTGAAGAGGGTGGCTTTGGCTCTGAGCCTGTTGTGGTGATTAAACGGACGATTACAAGTTCAGGGAGATCCAGGCTCTATGTAAACGGATCAATTGCCACCGCGAGATCTGTTTCGGAGCTTGCTATCGATATGTTGAGTGTTGCTGGTCAACATGATCATCAACAGCTGCTGCAACCCGCTCTTCATCTCGATTTTCTGGATACTCTGGGTGAACATTGGAGTGAAAGAATTGGACTAGGCAGGCTGTATGAGAAGTGGCAGGAGAAAAAAGCAGAGCTTTTGCAGCTGAGGGTAGAGGAACAGGAAAAGGAGCAAAAACGAGATTTTTTGAAATTTCAGGTTGATGAGATACGGCAGGCGGGTCTGAAGATTGGCGAAGATGAGTTACTGGCAGCAGAGAAAAAAAGATTGAAAAGCGGTGATGTTCTCATAAAAGTGAGTCGGGAGAGTTACAGGCTCTTATCCGTAGAGCTTATGGACGGACTGGCACGTATGCGTCAAAACATGGATAGGCTTGCTGATCTTGATCCGACAGTGGAAAAACTGGCAGAAAATATCCGTGGTTATTCCTATCTTGCTGAGGATTATGTTCAGGAATTGCGGGATTATAAGGATTCTCTGGAAGTGGATCCTCTTCGTCTGGAAATGGTCAGCGAGCGCCTTGACCTGATTCGACAACTGAAGAGGAAATATGGTCAAACGCTTGATGAAATACTCGAGTTTGCCGTAAAAGGAGAAGTAGAACTTGAAGGGCTGGATAACCTGGATAAACGTATCGGTGAGCTGGATGGTGTGGTCGCAGGTCTTGAGCAGGAAGTCTGCCGCTCTGCCGAACATCTTTCTGTAAAAAGAGGGCAGACTGCAGAGCAAATGGAAAAGGCGATGCAGCAGGAGTTAAATTCACTCGCCTTTGACCAGGCCCGGTTTTATGTGAAATGGAGAGAAGTCGAGAGGGTTCCGGAAACAATACGAATCACAGGCTGGGATCGTGGAGAGTTCTTTTTTTGTGGTAACCCTGGTGAGCCTCCCAAACCATTGGCCAAGGTCGCGTCGGGGGGGGAGTTATCTCGACTGATGCTGGCCTTAAAGTGCCTCCTTGCTCGAAAAGATATGGTTGAAACAGTGATTTTTGATGAAGTCGATGCTGGTATCGGTGGAGAAGCTGCCGAAGCTGTAGCGAGAAAAATTAAAGAATTGGCTATGCATCATCAGGTGTTTTGTATAACCCATCTTCCCCAGATAGCAGCCAGGGGAACTCTCCATTTTAAGGTATCAAAAGAGGTGGATGGGGGACGGACTCAATCTGCCGTTGTACGCCTTTCCCATTCTTCACGGGTAAAGGAGCTGGTGCGGATGCTAGCTGGTGATTCTGTCACAGATCAGGCTGAAGCCTTGGCGGAGCAGCTGCTGGCAGCAGGTGGTGCTGTTTCATGAGAAGAAATATAAAGGCTCTTTCTCTTTTTTCCGGTGGGCTGGATTCCATACTGGCAACCCGTATTGTCATGTCTCAGGGTGTTGATGTTGTGGCGGTCCAGTTTGTCACTCCTTTTTTCAACTATCATATTCTGGACGATATTGATGGTTATAGGGAAAAGGTTCGCAGTAAATATGGTATCAATGTGAAGGTTGTTGATATCAGCACAGACTATCTGGAGCTGCTTCGAAATCCGGTTCACGGGTTTGGTAAGAATTTTAATCCATGTATCGATTGTAAAATACATATGTTCTCCAGAGCAAAAGAAATGATGGCTGAATCAGGGGCAAAATTTCTCATAACAGGGGAAGTCCTTGGCCAGAGGCCGATGTCTCAGCGCCGGGATACACTCAATGTTATCGAACGCGACTCTGGAAGTAGAACTATTCTCCTGCGGCCCTTAAGTGCAAAACTTATGGTGGAAACAGAGGCGGAAAGAGAAGGCTGGGTTAACAGAGATCAACTGCTTGATTTCAGCGGGCGAGGGCGTTCCAACCAGATCAGACTGGCAAAAAAATATGGTATCACTGATTTTCCTGCACCTGCTGGTGGATGTATTTTGGCTGATCCCATTCTCAGTCGCAGGGTGAGTCAGCTTTACTCAGAGAATTCTATACTGAAACCAGCCGAGATTACTACAACAGATGTTCGTTTGTTGCTTGTCGGCCGGCAGTTTGTTTTTCCAGGGGGGGGCTGGCTGATACTTGGGCGAGATGAGGGTGATAATGATAAACTGGAAATTCTTGCCGGGGCTGATGATGCCCTGCTTTGGATGAAAGAGCGTCCGGGGCCGTTGGCGCTTCTGAGAAGAGCCGGGAGATGGTATACCGGCAAAGAGGAAATGGAAAAGGATTTAATCCTGGCAGCATCCCTTGTCGTACGTTATGGGAAAAAGATTGGGGGAACACGTCCACCCGGGGAGGTCACTTGTACTTTTAAAAACAGTTCCAGAATTATTACTGCCGATCCTCTGGAAGATAAAATTTTAGTAACTGTTCAGATGGTAGCTTCCTGAAATCGACTAACTACAGGACTGTGAATGCTCAGATGTCGAAGATCCGTTGGATATTGTCAAGATACTGGGCTGTGGTTGTACTCTTTTTGATTTTTTTTAAACGTTTTTCTCTTTCAGGAAATGAGTAAATGAGATACATCCAGAGTTGCTTCAGGCGACCGAGAAGGTGGCCTGGGCCCCATAATTTTTCTTGATACTGTTCATAAAGATCATCATGGAAACTGTAAAGTCTCTCCATTCGCTTCGTTAACGATTCCTCCGGGAGTCCCTTTATCTCCTCTGCAAGAAAAGGGTTCATGAGAATGACCCTTCCCAGCATCCATCGATTAATTTCAGGAAAGCGTGCGGCAAGAGACTCAAACGTGTTTCTGTCATAAATGTCGCCATTATATACCAGTGTGTGGTGACTGATTTGTTGGCATGCAGCAAAACCCTCCGGGTCGGTTTCTCCCCGGTAGAGTTGTGTGCCAAGGCGTGCATGAATTATAATTTCTTTAAGGGGAAAATTATTTAAGGATGGCAGTAAGTGGAGTAATTCCTCTTTTTTCGCATAACCTAATCTGGTTTTTATTGAGAGCTGCACCTTGAGTCGGGGGATGACCATCTCCAGAAGAGATATGATTTTATCTGGATAGGGGAGTAGGCCGGAGCCTCGTTTTTTTTTGGTGATCATCGGTGCAGGGCAGCCCAGATTCCAGTTGATATGAGTAAAACCAAGATCTTCCAGGCGTGTTGCAAGTATGAGAAAGTCTTTTGGGGAGGTGTGGAGCAGTTGCGGGATTACTGGTTTCCGTATGTTATTTTGAGGCAGGATATCTGCAAGAGTTTTGTCGTTAAAAAACGTTTTTGTCTGGGGGGGGATGAATGGCGCGACCGCTGCATCAATACCATCAAAATGATGGTGAAAAATGTTGCGGAACAAGGCATCTGTGACGCCTTTGATAGGTGCTAAATAAAGATAGGGATTTTTTGAGCTGCTCTGTGGTTCTGATTCTTGACACATTGTTTTTTTTTGGAGATATTAGGTTTATCATGTGGTTGGATTTTTTTACTGCTCTGGTAGCGAGGTTTCAACCGCTGTGAATTACAGAGCTGTTTTCTTTTATCTAATATGGTACATATTAGACTTAAATACTATAAATAACACACATCTTTGTCATATTTCCCATGCAACATATAAATAATAATTTCAAGCTGTTTTCAGACTGCTATCCTGAAAAACTTCTACAGGCGCTGCTTGCAGTTGCACAGAAGGAAAAGAAACAGTTTTATGTGGTTGGAGGAACCGTTCGAGACCTTTTGCTTGAAAGGCAATCCAGTGACCTCGATATCTGCGTTTCGGGAGGATCTGCTGAAATTGTCCGCCATCTTATCAGACATCTCGGGAGTGGTGCTTTTGTGGATCTCTCCGGCGCTGAAGATGAGGCTGCCAGATTAGTATGGCGGAATATTCAGGTGGATGTTGCAAGTTTTCGTGATGGAGTTAAGACGATAGAAGAAGATCTGAAATTAAGAGATTTTACGATTAATGGAATAGGGGTAAAACTTGAACAACTGGTAACTTCGGACAACTCTTTAGAATCGTACTCTTTAACTTCTGTCATAAAAAACAAGAAACCGGGGAATGTATTTTCAAATTATGTGGTTCAATCTACCACCAAGGTACTTATACCCCCTTGTGGGGTGTTAGAACTTATCGACCCCTGCGGAGGTTATGCAGATCTGATTTCTGGTCGATTACGTCATTGTCCTGCCGCTTTTACCAATGATCCGGTGAGAATGCTGAGGGGGTACCGCATGCAGGCAACACTGGGTTTTACTTTTGAAAAAGAGACTGAAGAAGAGATAGGTGAACATGTTTCTCTCATCAATACGGTTGCGGCAGAGCGCAATACATATGAACTGGATCTGATTTTTGGCTCGGACTATACTTCCAGTACACTTTGGGCTATGCATGGAACTGGCCTGCTTCAGGAGCTTCTCCCTGAATTATTTGAAGGTGAGGGGGTATTGCAACCCAAATTTCATCATCTTGATGTCTTTGAGCATAATATGCTTGCACTTGAAATGATGGAAAATATTATAGTCGACCCCGGCAAATTTTTCCCTGGACTGGAGAACAGGATAGGACACTACCTGGATAGCAGTTCAGTCGTAAAGGGGCTTAAATGGGCTGCACTCTGCCATGATATAGGTAAGCCCGCGACGAGGGGAGAGAGTGAGAGAAATGAAGGACAGGTGACCTTCTATGGCCATGATGAGGTCGGTTGTAAAATGTTTTGCCGTTTTGCAGAGCGGATGCGCTGGAGCAGGAAGGAAAAAGAAAATGTCTCTTCACTTATAAGTATGCATATGCATCCCTTTCATCTCTGTAATATTGCGAGAACTGGAGTGCTTACGAAACGAGCTGCTTTAAAGTTATGTAAGCGGGCCGGGGAGCAACTGCCAGGGCTTTTTCTTCTTGCCATGTC
>JAOZLO010000181.1:2964-6165 GCA_029934775.1 Desulfocapsaceae bacterium | reverse complement strand
ACATAGGCCCCGGCTCCTAATAAAAACAAAATTATCATTTCAACTACTTGCTCCTTTACTTTAATTACTGGTTGGGATCAAATCACACTTTCCTACGATCGTGGAACAAACATTAAATGTAACTGCTCACAGGGCACCGCATCTTTCCGCGGTCACACCTGCTTACGTATGACTTATACGCGGCGCAGGCCTGCCTGCAAAAATCTACGGTGCCCTGTAAACAGCTACAAGTACGGAGGTCAGCAAAGTTCAGATGCTTACCCCATGAGTAATTACCTTCTTGCCAAATAAATATGAACTGTAAAAAATGTAAAGGCAAGCTCGAAGTAAAGCGTGCCTGCCGCCGTGTACGATTACGATGTACACTTTGTTTTAAAGAATACCAGATCCATGAAGTTGCGAGTGAACTGGACGGGGATACCGAAAAACTCCTTGAAAATTACACTGCAATAATCTATGACTGATCCCCGGCTGAGTATTTAGAATGACGAACAATCTCAATGCAACCACTTCCTTAGTCAAAGATGGCAGCAAGGCAACTCTAGTCTGTCCAACGTGCCACTTTGCAAAGGCTGTATCAGTCAGACAGTTCCGTGATAAGCAGCATAGAGTAAAGATAAAGTGTAAATGCGGGCATTCCTTCAAAGTAGAACTTGAGTTTCGCAGACATCGCCGAAAAAATACTGATTTGCCGGGAAAATCAACATTCGATGTTTCAGTCACTAGCGGAAAAAATATTAAGATTGTTAATCTTTCGCTGAGTGGAGCATGTTTTGAGGTACGGGGGAAACACAATTTACAAATCGGCCAGAAAGGAAGTATCAACTTCAAACTTGACGATTATAAACAGACTGTCATTATAAAAAATGCTACTGTGCGATCGATTCAGGGAAACCGCATAGGCTGCGAATTTATTGAAGATCGCGCGTATCAGAAGGAATTGGGTTTTTTCCTTAGACCCTGACCCCCTCCAATCACCTTACCGATAAGCCTCTCGGCCTGGATCAAAAATGGTTTTAAAGTATCAGGCTGAAGACTGCTCACAAGCAAACCTCCTTCCTTTTCAATTTTTCCTGCCAGCTCTTCTGTTATCAAATCAACCTTATTGTACAGCGTCAGGCAGGGAATATTCTCAAGATCAAGATCTTTGAGAAACTGTTCAACTACACTCATCTGATCCCGGTAGCAGGAGCTGGAGATGTCAACAACATGGATCAGCAGATCGGCTTCTCTCAATTCTTCCAGTGTCGCCATGAATGCTTTAAGAAGTTCCTCCGGTAGATTTCTAATAAAGCCCACTGTGTCAGTGATTATCACTTCCATCTCCGTTGGAAACCGTAATCTGCGACTGGTCGGGTCCAGAGTTGCAAAAAGCTTGTCTTCTGCTACTATTGCACTGTTGGTAAGGGTATTGAGCAAAGTGGATTTTCCCGCATTGGTATAGCCCACAAGAGAGAGAACAGGGAGGTCTTTTTTTCGTCTTTTTGCCCGCCTTCGATACCTCTCTCTACTTACGTTTTTCAACTCTCTGGCCAACCGCGCCACCCTGTCATTAATACGCCGCCGATCTACCTCCAGCTTGGTCTCTCCCGGTCCCCTTGCTCCAATACCTCCTGTTAATCTGGAAAGAGCATCATCTCGGGAAGAGAGTCTTGGCAGCATATATTTGAGCTGAGCCATTTCCACCTGAAGTTTACCTTCGCGACTCATTGCCCGATGTGCGAAAATATCAAGGATCAACTGCGTTCGGTCGATCACTCGAAGATCAGTAAAATCAGTTATAGAACTAATCTGAGAAGGATTGAGCTCTTCATTAAAAATCAGGAGATTGGCGTCAAGTTGAAGTGCACGAATCATGATATCAGCCAGCTTGCCCTTTCCCAGAATAAGACGCTGGTTTATTTTCCGCCTGCGCTGCAGGACAGCATCAAGGACAATAACATTATCTGAGCGACTCAATTCGGCAAGTTCAGCCAGTGCCTCTTCGGCACGGTTTTTTGATTCAGTACTGACACTCACCAGTATCGCTCTATCCTGTTTCCGGTCAACTCTCTGTACCTTACGGCGAGATGCAAACCCTCTTTCCACCTCCAGGATCAAATCCTCGGCAGAATCAAGCTGATTGGCAGGGTGTACCGGTTCTAAAAAAGTCCAGCTCCTGCCCTCTCTTTCCATCGGCAGAAGGTGCGCTGTGTAGAGGCGTTCGGGTAAGCCATCAGGAGTAATTTTCAGCACCGAAAGCAGATCCAGTCGAATGAACAGAAGATCCATCAAATCTTCATCACTGATGTCCTCACCTGCGAGATGAGTATGAACCAGTCTCAACCCTTTGAGTCTTCCTCCTGCAGATCGTACATGGCCGAGTTGAGGGATTACAATCTGAGAAAAGGTGCCAACTATAATTGTTTCAACCTTACCGGAGCGGTGAATGAGCAGTCCAATTTGACGATTAATTTCCAGGGAAAGCTGACACAGCGTTCGCGCCATCTCCGGATTGATAATATTATCCCGTTGTACCCTTTTGTCACCGAATCGAGCCAGTGCTTTCATCTGTTGCTTTTTCAATCCTGCTGTATTTCCTGTTACAATTCCGATGAAGTTCCTCCTCTTCTTTTACATACTGTATCCTGGGTGTATTCCTGCCAGATCTTGTCGCTATAGGAATCGTGACAACCTACACACTGTCCGACTCGCAAGATCACTCCCAGTTCTTTCCCGTTAAATGGCCGTAATTCAGGTCTCGAACTGTATTGCAGCGGCTCTCCATCAAGGGTAACATATCCGTCAAACGGCACTGTCACACCAGCATGGGTCTGTACTCCCTGACCTAAACCCTCAAACAGTAACTCCCCATCCTTTTCAAACAGGGTTCCCTCACCAAGCCCCAGAGTCTTTGTTGAAGCATGGCAATCTACACAACTGCGGCCTTCAGCCTGAGTGGTATGGGGATTTATGGCTGCCATGGTAAATCTGTTAAAACTATTTTCAATATCACCATTCTTATCTATAACTGTAACAATATCCTGGCATCCGGGAGTAACAATTACGACTTCATCATTCCAGACCCCGAGCATCGGTTTCTCGTATCTGATATAGGATCTTCCCTCTTCCCACAACCCTTCAGTCTCTTTCAAAGTCAATTTATCCAGATGGGTCTGGCTGGCATCTCTCTTTGCATGGCAGCCATAACACTGTGCAACT
>JAOZLO010000181.1:0-2954 GCA_029934775.1 Desulfocapsaceae bacterium | reverse complement strand
CAACCCAGGTGGAGTGGCATGCGTCACAGCTCACCCTTTTGTGGGCCGAAAAATCACAGACACCCTTCTTCGGTCCCTTAAGATGCCTTATCTTTTCATCGACCTTACCGATAAGGTTCCAGTTTCCATCCTGCTTTACAACATTGGTGAGCAACTCATTCTTTCGTGTTTTTCCCGGGTTTTCTGAATGGCACATCTCGCATGAAATCTCAACCTGATCTTCATAATGTGCATAGCTCGTACCATCTCCCATAATCTCATTGCGGGTGTGACAATCGATACACTCCATACCTTTGCTGTGATGGACATCATCAGCAATCTCAAGATAAAACCTTGCCCCCGGCAACTGCCTGGAATTCAGCCCCCCCTTCTCATAAGGGGTACCATAGCCTTCTGATTCAAAAAGTCCCATATATGATATTCCGATGCGGCCTGACCTGTTATGACAGCGGACACAATTAGCAGTCTGAACCTTTGCAGTAATCAGCGGATGCACTTTTTTCCCGGAAACCTGTTCATTTTCACTGTCATCGGCCACGGTTACAGTGACCTCAGCCTCTTTCCCCGGCAGGGAATAGTGACAGGCTGAGCATCCACCACCTTTTTGATTGAAAAATTCAGCAGCTCCTGGAAGATCATTTTTCTGCTTCCATAGATGACAGGTTGCACAGAGCTTCCTGAAATAATCGAGAGCAAGAGAAGTTTCACCGGAATCGAGTAACTCCTCGACAGTCAAACTGGTATCCTGACTATCACGTTCTCCCCAGTAATAGAGCAGGGTTCCAAGAATTCCTCTGTTGGTAGCCATGAGAGAGTTTTTAACCTTATGAACATCCGCCGGATGACAGCCCTCTACCGAACAGGTTTTTTCAACATGGCGCAAATCACCAGGATTCAGCACCATATCCTCGTGCGCTTCTTCCTCCGTTATGGCAAGTGGGTTACCAAGATGACAGACATAACAACCGATTACAGCAGAATCATGAGCAGGGTCAAGTTTTTCATCCTTATGGCAACTCAGGCACATATCAACGTTACCAGCAGCGGTAACGGCAAGTTTCTCCGGCCGCTTTAACTGAATCTCAGAAAAAATCAACCAGCTGAAACTGGACAGAAGAAGAACTGAGAAGATGACTTTCCATCTCAGTTGCCATCGTATATTTTTAGTATTTTCGATGGACATTAGATTCCCCCTTGTGGGGTGCTGATGAGTATTATTGCTGAAAATTTTGAACGTTTGGGAAACGACGACCATAGCCGAAAGCCTTAGTCGTCACCTTCAATCCCATGGGTGCCTGCTTACGTTTGTATTCATTAAGGCGAACCCTGCGGAGAATATCACGAACCATGGATTCTTCAAACCCGCGCTCAACAATTTCCCCAACGCCCTCCCCACCCTCAAGGTGTAGCTCAAGTACGCGATCAAGAATATCATAGGGAGGCAGATCATCCTGATCACACTGGTCCGGTTTGAGCTCTGCCGTCGGGGCCTTTGATATGGTTCTGTCGGGTATTACAACCGTGTCCCGGTTAATATATCCGGCAAGTTGATAAACGAGTTGCTTAGGCACATCTGAAATAACCGCAAGCCCCCCGCTCATATCTCCATAAAGAGTACAGTATCCGACGGCCATTTCACTTTTATTTCCAGTTGTCAGAAGAAGGTGATTAAATTTATTTGAAAGAGCCATCAACAGATTCCCCCGAATCCGCGCCTGAAGATTTTGTTCAGTAAGATCTTCCGGAACTCTTTGAAAAAGAGGTGCAAGACTTTTTTTAAAGGCAGTAAAAAGTTCTGCAATGGAGATCACCTCAAAATTGCAGCCCAGATTTACCGCCAGGCTCTGTGCATCTTCAAAAGAATCTGGGGAACTGTAGGGAGAAGGAAGTGCCACTCCCAGAATATTTTCAGAACCAAGTGCATCAACTGCTATGGCAGCGGTAACAGCTGAATCAATACCTCCGGACAAGCCGAGAACTGCAGAGGAAAACCCGCATTTAGTTGCATAGTCCTTTACCCCCATTACCAGGGCATCATATACACCAGCCTCCGGGACTTGTTGCAGTGTGCTATGGATCTCTCCAATCCGGCAAAGATCATCGATAATAATCATATCCTCTTCAAATCCTGCTGCCTGAACAATTATTCCACCAGAGTTGTCCATGCCAAAACTGCGCCCGTCAAAGAGCAGAGAATCCTGTCCTCCAACCTGATTACAGTAGAGAAACGGGACAGTATGATTCTTACATATCTCACTAAAAACTACTTTTCTCATTCCCTCCTTATCCCGCTGAAAAGGTGAGGCGGAAATATTGATTACAGCATCAACGGACATTCTTTTTTCTGCAGCAGCAGCGAAAAAATCAGCAACAGGTTTAATTTCATGGTCTCTGATCTCATGATGCCAGACATCTTCACAGACTGTCACACAGAAATGATATCCCTGCAGTTCATAAATTTCAGAAGGAGCGCCCGGCTCAAAATATCTTGTTTCATCAAAAACATCATATGAAGGCAACAGTTGTTTACGGGCTCTGAATACGATCTCTTTCCTGCGAATAACAACAGCTGAATTGTAAAGCGGTTTCCCTCTTTTATTCTTTCGACGTTCAAAACAGCCGAACATGACATCCAGGTCAGGAAGATCAGTGATAAGATTAGCCACAGCCTGGTCGCTGGCATCAAGAAAAGCTTTTCTTTCAAGCAGATCCTGGGGTGGATACCCGGAAACAGCTAATTCAGGAAATATTACCAGAGAGCATCCCCTCTCTTTCGCACGCTGTGACCATTCACTGATTTTAGCACAATTTTTCTCAAAATCACCAATGACCGGGTTGAGTTGTACAAGACCAATTTTCACTTTTTTCTCCAGCTTTAAACACTGTTATTATTCAGCCATGTCCAGTTAGAAAATTGCATACTTTAATAAACTGCATCACCGAGTGTTCTTTTT
>JAOZLO010000180.1 GCA_029934775.1 Desulfocapsaceae bacterium | reverse complement strand
CCGTCGAGCAGACTGTATTGTGTATGAACATGAAGATGGGTAAATTTTGCACTCATTGTATTTATTTGTATCCCTCTATACCTTCAAGGTGCGCCCCGGTAAAAATTGTCCCTTCAATCGTTGCGCCGTTGAGTTTTGCTTTTATAAGGTTGCTTCCGGTGAGATCAGCACCTGCAAGGTTGCTGTTAATCAGAATTGCACCGGCAAGATTAGTTGTAATACATTTTGCACCCGAGAGATCAGCACCAGTCAAATTGGCTCTACGCAGGTTGGCGTCGCTGAGGTTGGCTCCAGATAAATTGGCTCCAGCAAGGTTTGCACCAACCAGATGAGCCTTATTCAAATTTACGCCAGCCAGATTACAACCAGGACAATTGCGGGCGAGCTGGACAATATCAGGAGCTGGTTGAGGTTGTGTGGAAGAGGGTACAGAGACAGGGAGAGGAGAAGGTGATTTTGTGTAATTCGAATCCTGTCTGCCCTGAGCTTTGTTAGCCAGATTTTCTCTGAGGAATTTCTTTTTTCCCGTACTATGTATTTGCTTTGCCAGGTTACGTGGATCACCAGCCATATATTCAGCAGAGTAGTATTTTGCGCCATTTCCAGTAAAAAAGATGAATGAATCCGGCTTTTGACCATGAAATACAGAGTAACATTTTGAATCTCCATAGTACCAAACCCGGAATTTCAGGCAGAGCTCATTCTCATTGGTGATGTCCCATTTCCCTGTGTCCATATTATCGAGACGATCAATGGCAGATAGCACACCGTTTTGCTGAAAATAGAGTATTGCGTCAAAGTCAATTGATGCAAGGTGGAGGCTGTTATCTGCAACCGTTGTGAAAAGTTGCTCTGCTGTGAGAGGATACTGTTCTTTCTCAATAAGTTGATTACGAGTGCCTGGTGTGCAACCATTAAGAAATAGAATAAGGACTATAAACTGGATGGAGAAAAACCGGTCTGGCATATGACCCTCAAATAAAATATTTCAATTCCAATAAAACAAGAAAGATTATTAACACCCCGCAAGGGGTATATATAGCCCCATAATTTCAAAGCACATTACTCAATTTCTTGTTTTTTATTATCCTTCCTATTCCCGCTTTTCAATATTAAAACGTTCTCTTATTTTCGCATAGGAAACTAGATTTCCTATGCGGTCTGAAGGAGTCAGAAAGGATTCCAGTTTGGTTTTTAGTATGACGGAATTCATTTCTGAATTGATGGCGATGACGCCTTCCAGGATGATTTTCTGCAAGAGAAGTTCCTGATTAGTTCTTTCTTTTATGACCGAAGCAAATGGAAGGAAAAAGAAGTTGGAAAATATTAACCCATATAGTGTAGATGTCAGGGCAATAGGGATCGCTCTTAAAATAACTGAAGTATCTCCTATTCCTCCAAGCATGGTAATCAAACCTACAACTGATCCAATAATGCCGAAGGCCGGGAAATAATCAGCTATGGAACGTACCATTCGTTCAGAATCTTCTCTGCGCATTTTGAAAAAATACATCTCAGTGTTGAGAATATCCCGGATCTGTTCAATCTGATATCCATCAACGAGACAACCAAGAGCTCTTCGGAGAAAGAGGATGGAGGTTTCATTTTCCTGCCGCTGCAGAGAAAGGATTCCCTCCGCCCGAGAGCGAATGGATAAATCAATGAGGATATTAACAATTTCGGTCTCTTTTTTGATAGGGCTTCTGTATGCTGACATCAGTACCTTGAACACTATAGTGATCTGGCTGAATTTAAAACTGACAAGTGAGGCTGTAAGTGTTCCTCCACACACAATAAGAAGTCCCGATAGATTAAAATAGAGAGCAATATTACCATGGATGAAAAAGCCGAGAACGAATAGGGAACTGCTTAGAAGGAGACCCACCAGGTTTTTATTTTTCATATATCTGTTTTGTTTTTATTGGAGGTTTGCTGTTGTGGGGAGGGCTGGCTTTGGCAGCCTTTTGCTGATAATAATTTCAACTCTACGGTTTTTTGCACGATTTGCAGCATTTGTATTGGGCTTCATAGGTCTGTAGGAGGAGTATCCACTTACAACAAATTGAGTTGGATCCATTCCATTATCATCAATGAAAAATCTGGTGACAGTAGTAGCACGTGCTACAGAGAGTTCCCAGTTGCTTGCAAACCGATAGGATTGCATTGGAATATTATCAGTATGTCCGACGACATTGATCATATAAGGGGTTAATCGTATTATTTGGGCAATTTTTTCAAGAGATTTTTTTGCTTTATTGGACAATTCACTCTTCCCCAGTGAAAAGAGTAAATCACTTGTGAGAATAATGCGCACTGTTTTATCAGGTATAACTTCGATCGCTGCAAATTTGTCAAGATTTTTGTCTTTCATTGCGTCTTTGTTTAGCACAAATATCTCTTGAAAGCTTCTATCTCGCAATGGTTCTGGGGTTGTTGAGTTAAGGGGAAGCGGCTCGAGAACCTCCTCTGGAGATTGAAACGGGATTGAATTTTGTGGAGAGGGGAGATCGGAACTGCTCTCGGGAAGCATAAGAGCTATTTGCCCTGAGGTGGATGTTTGAAAATCTGTATTCACTTGCTTATCTGTTGACTGTTCGCTCTGGCCCTCTTGAACAACTGAATCAGAATCTGATAATGCGATGTCTGTATGTATTCGTTCTATCTTTTTTATGGTTCCGGCGGTCATAAGAGGAATCCCCGGATGGATAGGTGCAAAGGGAAATACAGCCCCGGTCGTATCCATCGATCCCAATGCTTCGGTGGTGTCCCCCCCAATTATCTCCGGTGTTTTTTTTCCCAGAAATTCCTCGTTTGCCGCCTGATATACAAACATGGTAAGAAAAAGAATGAACATGGTCATCATGAGATCAGACCAGGCGATTGACCAGTGGGTGGCTCTGGGCAGGGACGAAATAAAGGAGGAGTCATCGACATGGAAAACCGCATGGTTTTCTGCACGTCTTTCAATATTTACGAAATCTGCAGAGCTGTGTTTTTCTGACTTAATAGGGGAAACAGGCTGCCTGTCAATGTTTCCTGGGAAGTTTTCAGTCTGATTATTGTTTAAATTGGAATAATCCACTCACATCTCATATTATTAATTACTAAAAAATTCTATGATTGCTGTTAACATGGGCCCGCTATTTTCTTATCGGGTGAAAAGGAGATAAGTAAAAGAAAAAATTTAGAAAACAGGTTTATAGTCAAAGAAGTGACGGGTTACTAATTTCCTGTATGTTCGGGTTTCACCTCGTGCGACAAAAGAAGTCGTGATTGCCCCATTAGCTGTAAAACGAACTCCTTCGAGGAATTCACCATCAGTTATACCAGTTGCGGCAATAGCTACTTCTTTCCCTTTTACAAGATCCTGGAGGCGATAGATCATATCAAAATCGGTGATACCATGTTTTGTTGCTTCCATTCTATCTCTATCATTTTCATAGAAAATTTTTCCTTCAAAATACCCACCAAGGCAGCTCATTGCAGCAGCTACCAAGGCACCTTCCGGAGCATAACCATACCCTATATAGATATCTGCTTTTTCACCGGTAATTGCTGCCAAACAGCCTGAAATTTCTCCTTCATCAATAAGTTTGATCCTGGCACCACATTGACGAATTTCATTTATTAAATTCTGATGGCGGGTCTGATTCAGTATACAGACAGTAACATTTTCAGTATATTTTTTCAGTGCTCTTGCAACTCGCTTGACGTTGACAGTTGGTGGCTGGTTAATGTCGATGACCTGACCAACCTGGGGGCCGACAACTATCTTATACATATTGAGATTGGGTACCGACTGGATAGAACCTTCTTTGGCAATAACAGCATAAGAGGTCGCGTTATTTTTACCATCCGCTGCACAGTGGTGTGCTTCTAATGCAACTGCCATGAGATCAGTTTTGACGCCACCTTTTCCTATTACCGCAGGTAGTTGGTAGGTATCCGGTCGATTAGTGAAGCGATCATTAATAACTACACCTTCGACGGGCAATCTATTCAAAGTCTTGGCAATGGCCTTTCTTGTCTTATTGAGTATATCATTGTGATCACCAAGTCCCTGCAGGCGAGCCGCCGTAAGTGCGGCTATTTCCGTAGCACGAACTATTTCCATACCATAATTTGTATTCATGGAAACTCTTCAGTACATAGTTAGGTTTGATAGGAATGAAATCCGTTCTGTTCACCATATGCATGTAACAATTGCATAATGTCATCACGCTTCTGCTGGAGTTTTTTACCGGCAATTGTGTCTTTAATTTTTATGGGTTGTCGGAATTCATCGATAAGTTCAATATCAAGAGGAGCAGATTCAAGTTTCCTTTCTGCTTCTTGAATTTCTCCTGGAGTGGGCAGTATGATTCCATAAAGCTGATAGGGAGTGTGTACTAGGGAATGTCCACGATTGTAGTAGGCTGCGGCAAACCCCCCATCTATGTTGATAGCGACACCATCCTTGCTGGACATGGGAATTCCTTCTTTGTAGTTAACAGGAGTATGGCCAAAAATCACTCGCTGCACCCCGAATTCCTTCTGCATCTGTTTTTTAAATGTAGTTGTCTGCATGTTGCTTTTCCAATGAAGGCTTTTTTCTGTGTGCGTGTTAATATCTGTGAGAAAGTATCTCTCAAAGGTCTTCATTGCATGTTTGCCAAAAAAAGGAGATTTGGCTCCACACCACAGGTAGAAAAAAAGAGCCTGATCTTCGATGGACTGTTTTTTAGCAGCCAGATAATTGTTTCCAACGCGCTCTATTGTCTCTTGGATGAAAGTAAGAAGATTTTTCCCTTTGCGACCGAGAAATTCTTCGAATTGTCCATCGGCTGTGGAGGGAACGAGTGCATGAATATTGAGAAAATTGTTTTGGATATGAAACGTCTTCCCAACAGTGAAGAAAAAATGAAGGAGTCTCTTCAGGCGTTGATTGGAGGTAAATTGTACAACCAGATCATCAATAATGAGTTGTTCTTCAGTGGTGAGTTTTCCAGGATTTTTGAGATCAATAGTGGGAAAGTGGGTGTCATTGAGTTGGTTAGTATTTTCGCTGGAAAGCATTTCAGCCAGTTTATCCAGCCAGAGTCTTGATTCCATTTCATACTGGGGAAAATTTCGAATTGTCTGTTCTTCGAGTTTAAACTGTATGATTGCAAGTGCCTTTTCCATGGCACGACCTTTGTCAGTCTGTGCCTTGAAGTTACCGGTAGCTAACTGGACAGGGTAGGTTCGTTCTGCAAAATCCTCAAGGAGAGACGTATCAATACGAAGTCTCTGCAGAAATGGAAAGTGATCGTATCGACAAGTAATCCTCAATGCTTCTGCTATAAGTGATCCATTGCCTGATGCTGCCCCCATCCATAGTATATCGTGATTACCAAAAACATAATCGACCATTTGGCGATAGGCGTTAGATGAGAGGATCCTGATAATTTTGTCAGGTTGGGGGCCTCTGTCAAAAACATCACCAAGGACTTGGATGCGATCAAGCAGTACCTGGCGGATTGTATGAGAAATATGTGCGATTAATCTATTGGAAATAATTGGTTCCTCGAAAATGGAATCAGGTACGGGAAGGCCGGAGAGCAGTCGACTGATAGTGTTTCGGAATTCTGGTCTGAATATTTCATTGCGTCGGCTTCCTACATTGGTGAGTTTATATTTGAGTATCTGAACAAGACAAAGAATAACGTCCTGCATGTCCATACGAGTAAAATCATCTAAAAAATACTGTTTTTTTCGTATAATTTTAGTGAGGTATTGTATTTTTTCCGAGGTGAAGGTTGCAGGCAGGGCCTCTTTGCATGTCTGATAAAGCATGCCAAACCGTCCCCTCAAGATAGAAATGAATCTATCTCCTTCTCCATGAAGGTCACTAATCCAGAGAGTCGTAGGAATATTGGAATTGAGTTCATGCTCTAATTCCAGAAGTTTATGTGAAAGTGTGTCAATTTCACTACTTTGGATATTGGCAGTTTGTATTTTTCCAGTCATTTTATTTCTGGGGATCCCATATTCGCTTTATTTTAGCAGAAAATTGAAATGGTGTTACTTAGAGCGGTACAAACATAGTGTCTTTTAATGCTACTCTCTGTTTAAAAAAAATTCAATATTTCAGTGAAAAACAAGAAAACCCCCGATGAGCATTATCTCAAAGGGGGTTTTGTATAAGAGGGG
>JAOZLO010000179.1 GCA_029934775.1 Desulfocapsaceae bacterium | reverse complement strand
AAAACCGGACAAGATAATTGTCGCGAACCGGACAAAGTAATTGACATTTAATAATTTGCGATCTCATCGCCAAGAGGCACACTAGTTTCTTGGTTTTGTACTGGGTGAATTAAGGGGTAATCAGGGATTACATTTTCCTTTATCCAGCCCAGCATTGTTTCAGAGATGTCACAAGCGTAAAGGATTGACGGTTTGGCCTGTTGCAAAAAAGCAATACTGAAAAATGCAGTGCCAGCACCTATTTCAACGAATACATCTGATTGCTCTAGACCTATTTTTTTTAGAATATGTTCAACAGGGACATCCTTTAACCTTTGAGGGTTATTTAGTTTCTTCAATTTTTTCGGGTCAAATTTTTTATCAATCACAAATATACCTTATTCTTGTTTACGGTTGATAGTACTCTGGTGTGACTCGGTGGTTACGGTGAAGCCTTATACCTACTAATTGTTGCAGTTGCTCAGGATTGTGGCTGGCGAAGAGGTGGTAAATTGCAACAGACATTGTTGGAGAAGATCCAAGCAGAGACCTGAATAACATGACTGCAGCAGTAGCGGTCAAACTTTTAAAAGAACTCGCCGCACTTGGAGCTTGGCCTCGATATCAACCATGAAGGCCGAGATAAGAACCGGCTCCTATCATAATCCCACCGGATGTTCGATTGAGGCCCTGTACCGCCTTTGTAGATGTAAAAGAAGATGACTTTTGGATTGGAAGCGGAAATTAAAAAACCCTGCAATAGGCCTTGGGCTGTTGTAAAAGTGACATCACACACACCATTTTGTAGAGATGCATCGGGAGAGGCGTTCCACATCTTCCAGCCTAAATAAAGAAGGTAGAAGGCGCCAAAAAAACGGATAATCATGAACAGTCCGGCCCATTGTTCTGCAATGACGGCAAGACCAAAGCATGCAAGAACCAGATAGATCACATCGCTTACAGCCATACCTAACGCCAGACTAATACAAGGCTTAACCCCTGAAGCGAGCGATCTGGCTAAGAGAGCAAAAACTCCGGGTCCGGGAGTAATGGCAAAGAGATAAATAATCAACAAAAATGATATTGCACTTTCTGGCGACATGGAAATCCTTCCTTGGAAAAAATTATGTTATTTTTTCCTCTATACCCCCTCGACATTATTTACAAGCAATCATTGTGTTACCTGGCATAATTCGGTGTTACACCATCCCAATATCAGATTCATTTTTGATTGTCACCGAACATAAGCCTCGGATCCTGCTCGGAAATGATGGCTGATTAAACGTCATTTCAGGGTTAAACGACACTAGGAGGCCGTCCGAGAACAAGTGTTTTTTCTCAAATCGAGGTTTTACAAAAAAATAAGCACAGCCATATAAATGATATTGCGAGCATTATTTTTTTGAAAATAACGAAGAGTTGGGGGAAAATGCATTCTCGGACAGTCTCCTAGGAGGCTGTAATCTTATTTACGATAAGTAAAGGTGTACTTAAAAGTTGCCGGATCCAGCCAGTCGAGGGTTGTCGACCCTATCTGCGCATACGGATAACCGAAGGTGTTAAGTGCTGTACCATGTTGTGGAGGGTTTAGCAGGAGATCGCGCCCAACGGCAAGCTTCACCCTGTACTGATCCCAGCCGCCCCAGAAATACTTGCGATACTCTTTGGTTTTAGCATCTCCCAATTCCAATTTTTGATCGAGCATCATCTTGCGAACATCAGCAGGATCAACCGGTATCCAGTCATAGCCAGGCAGGTAGAACTCGGCCCAGCAGTGCTGCCATGCAGATATATCCTGTTCAGGTTTCTTCCCCAGTCGAATACCGAAAACTTCGCGGGCAGGGACTCCAGAGGCGCGACTCAAGGCAACAAAGACAGAATGAATATCCGTACATTTGCCACCAGGTCTCGCCAATAGCGAACATACATCACCAGGACCACAGCCAACCGTATTGGAATCACGGTACATGTTTTCACAGGTCCAGTCGTAAATTGCCTTTGCCTTTTCCAGAATGGTTTTTTTGCCTTGCGTGATATGATCTGCCAATATCTTAACCTGGCCATCAATGGGGCCAAGACTGGTACCAGCCAAGTACATCTTATAATCGGCCGGATCCCAGGCAGCCTCCTTTTCAGGGAAGGCTCTCCTGGCAACCTCCTGGCGAACAACATGAAAGGACAGAGTCAATTTGCGGCTTACCGCTCCCTTATCCCAGCGAGCATATAGAATGGGGGTGGAATACTTTTGATCCGAGTAAACCGCCGACTCTGCAAAATCACCCATTACGCGTATATTGCTGATTACCTGGTCTCGATCAGAAAATGGGTAAGGAACCCAGAGTTGTGCTTCTTCATTTGCACCATGCCCTGAGAGATCAAAATCCATGGTAATGGTTCCACTGGCCTCGTTTCCAGCCAGTACCCCTATCGGCAGAAGTAAAAAGGCAGTTACCATCAGCAGCAGGCCTGCCAGTAAAATTTTTCTCACCCTTCTTTCTCCTCTTACTTTGAAATATAAAGTTAACCGGGTGTCAATCGATCTTTTCCCGTGTTTTTACTGGACAACACGGTATATCGAAATTATTGATAATGCAAATAGGTAATTCCTATACTGCTTGTACCAATTATCGGCTAATCTGATTCACTTCCCGGAAACAAGCCCATGGAAATCAGAAAACTTGAAGCATTTTGTAAAGTTGTTGAACTAAAAAGCTTTACCCTTGCTGCAGAGAAGATTCTCTTGTCCCAGCCAACGGTCAGTGAACATATACGCAATCTGGAGGATGAACTGGGCCAAAAATTGATCAACCGGCTGGGCAGGGAAATTGAAACAACACCGGTTGGTAAAGTGCTGTATGGGTATGCCATACAGATTATCAGGATTCGGCAGGAAGCCCTTCAGGCTGTTGAGCATTACAGCGGTAGACTGGCGGGTAAAATCATGATTGGATGCGGCACAATCCCGGGAACCTATATCCTACCCGAACTGATCAGCCGTTTTCGCAGCCAACACCCGTCAATCAAGGCGATTCTGCGTATTACAAGCTCACAGATCATAGCCGAAAAGGTGCTGGCTGGAGATCTTGAACTTGGTTTTGTCGGTGCCAGATGGAATGAAAAAAAACTGACCTGGACTGAGATGTTTTCCGATGAACTGACTCTTGCTGTTCATCCGGATCATTTTTTGGCCGGGAGTAAGGAGATTTCTTTGAAGAGTATCGCCAGGACTTCCTTTATTTTAAGGGAACCGGAGTCGGGTACCCGAAAGGTTTTTTCCAGAATACTAGAAAAAGATGGCTTGAGGGAAAACGATCTCAAGGTAGTTGCGGAAATAGGCTCCACTGCTGCTGTCAAAGAGGCAGTCAAAGCAGGAATTGGCATCTCGATTCTCTCAAAACGTGCGGTTCAGGAGGATGTGGATTGCGGCAGACTGACAGCTATTTCCCTGAAAGGTCATGACCTGTATCGCCCCTTCTACCTTGTCCAACGCAAAAACAGGGCGCTCTCTCCTGTATCAGCCGCGTTTCTGATCTATCTCAGTACAAATGAGAAACAGCAATGAAAATAGCCCACCTCCTGATGATTTTGTTGGCAAATTCTGCATGGGGATTTAATTTTATTGCGGGGAAAATTGGTGCTGAATTATTTCAACCTCTCTTTTTTACAGCATTACGTTTTCTGTTCCTGCTCCTCTTGATGCTCCCCTGGCTGAAACCTGCACCGGGGTATATGAAGCCACTTTTGAGGGTGGCTTTTCTTTTGGGTGTGCTTCATTTTGCGATGGTTTTTATCGGCCTTAATGCAGGTGGGGATATTGCCTCTATAGCTATCACCACACAGCTCTATGTTCCATTTTCAGCAATTTTGGCATCTGTTTTCTTACGGGAAAAAATATCTTTTGTATCGATTTTTTCGATAACTCTGGCCTTTGGGGGGGTGATGATTATTGGCTTTGATCCAATTGTCTTTAATCATCTTGACGCGATCCTGTGGGTCGCTGGAGCTGCATTTGTCATGGCTGTTGCAACAATCTTGATGAGGCAATGCCCAAATCTCGGGGTATTCAGACTTCAGGCCTGGATCGCTCTGGTTGCCTTGCCGTCATTACTGTTATTATCATCGATTTTTGAATCCGGTCAGATCCAAATTCTTTCAGAGGTAGATATTCTTGACTTCTGGACCCCTCTCTATTCTGCTGTCGGCGCCTCCATTATAGGCCATGGGATTGTTTATTACCTCCTTGGAAGATATCCCGTTTCTAAAATAACACCTCTGCTTTTACCGACTCCAATTATTGCCACATTTTTGGGTGTCTTATTTTTCGGAGATAGTCTGGGGTGGAAAATGATCATGGGGGGGTCAATGACTCTTTTGGGGGTATTGATGTTAGTTAAACAGCCAGAAGTTAAAGATAATGGCTCATCCGGCTAGAATGAACGAAGAAAACGTATACCTTAAGAACTATTTCTACCTCATAGGTTTGGTCTCGACACAATTTTCATGGTTTGAATAGTAATAGAACCACGTCATGATCTACTCAGCCATGCAGGGGCAAATCAAGGGCCTTGAAAGACGTCTCGAGAAGGACCTCTGCCAGGGTTGGATGGGCATGGATAGTCTTGGCAATATCCTCGACTCCAGCTCCCATATGCATGGCAATACCTGCCTCTCCCAAAAGGTCAGTTGCGTGTGGACCGGCTATATGTACACCAAGAATTTTACCGGTATCTGCATCGGAGACGATTTTGGCCTGACCGGCAATTTCACCAAGGACTTGTGCCTTGCCGGAAGTCCTGAACAGAACTGAGTCCCCCCGCACATTTTTAAATTTTTCTCTGGCCTCTTTTTCAGAGAGGCCAATATTACCGATTTCCGGCATGGTGAAAATAGCCCCTGGAATCTGGTCGTATTGCATTGTTTTCTCGGCTCCGAGACTGTTTTCAACAGCAATTTCACCTTCGGTTGAGGCTACATGCGCCAGCATGACTCTGGCTGGGCCAAGCAGATCTCCGATGGCATAGACATCTTTGGCTGATGTACGCAGCATCGCGTCGGCCTTTACCCAGCCACCCTCATCAGTCTCAACACCGATATTTTCAAGACCAAGTTCGTCACTGTTTGGCTTCCGCCCGATGCAGACGATGAGTTTATCCGTCTGTCCCGAAGTTACTTCACGATCCTTTTCGCGCAGATTAACACCAAAGGGTGATGGGCCAAAGGAGAGTGTCAGTTTCTCTCCTTCTTTCACGGTTGACTGAACTGTTCGGTTAACCTGGAGATTTATTTTCCTCTTTTTCATTTCTCTTGCGATAAGCTTGCTGCATTCCTCGTCAACAGACGGGAGAGGGAGCACCCTGTCCATAGCTTCCACCAAGGTCACTTTGGCACCGAGAGTGTTCCAGATAAAGGCAAATTCACATCCGATAACCCCTGCGCCGACAATGGTTATAGATTCAGGAATTATCTGTAGATCCAGTGCGTCGTCGCTGGAGAGAATGGCTTGGCCGTCAAAGGGCAGGGATGGAATGGTGGCAGGTCGGCTTCCCGTTGCGAGGATCAGTTTATCCCATTGGTATGTGGCTGTATTACTATCACTATCTGTCACTTCAAGGTGGTTTGCCTTTGGTATGTAAGCATGCCCTGTAATATACTTTACTCGATGCTTCTTCAAGAGAGAGAGGATGCCGCCTGCCTGTGCCGAAATAACTTTTTCCTTTCGCTTTGCGAGAGAACCCATATTGCAGCGTGGGGCGTGACAGTTCTCAATCCCGAATTCATCCGCCCTTTTGATGTCTTCCAATAGATCGGCAGTTCTTTTAAGTACCTTGGAAGGGATACAGCCATGATTCAGGCAGGTGCCGCCGACATTCGATTTTTCAAAGAGAGTGACTTCAGCCCCCATTTGTGCGGCTCGTATTGCTGCAACGTATCCTCCTGGCCCAGCGCCTATAATGGCAATTCTTTTTGACATGCTATTCCCCTTAAGGTTGGTTGATTTTTAGTTGATCAACCGACTGTTATTCGAGTTAAAAATACGAAATAAGTAAATATACAAATAAATATTGACGTCTTCGTCAATATTTTGTAATGTAACTACCAAATAAATCAAAAAGGCGCAAGAGTAAATGAAAGTCGATGAAATTAATATTTCCATTATTAACCATCTGAAGGATGGTCGGGTTGCATTTAAGAAAATTGCTGATGATCTTCTTGTTTCCGAAGGTACTGTTCG
>JAOZLO010000178.1 GCA_029934775.1 Desulfocapsaceae bacterium | reverse complement strand
ACGATATCTACCTTTCGACTCGTCCTGAAAAATATGTTGGGTCTGATAAAAGCTGGGAACTGGCAACAGAATCCCTCAAGCTTGCTCTTGAGAAAAAAGGTCTTAAATTTGTGATTGATCCCGGCGAAGGTGTTTTCTATGGTCCCAAAATCGACATTAAGATTAAAGACCAGCTTGGGCGCTCATGGCAGTGTTCAACAATTCAAGTTGACTTCAATCTCCCTGAACGATTCAAACTCACATACACGGGTTCAGATAACAATGAACATCAGCCCATCATGATTCACCGAGCACTTATGGGATCTCTGGAACGATTCATTGGTGTTCTGATTGAGCATTACGCTGGAGTATTTCCGCTCTGGTTTGCACCTGTTCAGGCAAGGATTCTCAATATCACTGACGACCAGGCTGATTACTGCGAAGCTGCCTTCAAACAATTTCGCAAAGCAGGATTACGGGTTGAAAAAGATTTGCGCAATGAAAAACTGAACTATAAAATCAGAGAAGCACAGGTAAATAAAATACCATACATGCTCATAGTTGGTGACAAAGAAAAAGAAAATGGTACAGTAACCGTCCGTCTTCGTGACGGCAAAAATCTTCCGCCCATGACAGTCCCTGAATTTATAGAAAAGATAGAGACTGAGGTAAAAAAAGGCAGAGGAATTTAATACATTCCATTTTTACAAAATTCAAGCCCTGAGAACAGAAGCAATAAGCTCATCAGATTCCCGGGTAGATGTTTACATTCAATCTCGTTGATTCGAGGAGGTAAAGTTATCAGAAGAGGAAGACAGGCCCCGGTCAAACGTGACATTAAGGTGCAGAAAAATGAGGGAATTCGCTTTCCTAATGTACGCCTCATCGGTAGCGATGGCTCGCAACTTGGGGTAGTAACTTCAAATGAGGCACGAAATATTGCCGACGAAGCAGGGCTCGATCTGGTATTGGTATCCGAGAATGCCGATCCTCCTGTATGTCGGGTAATGAATTACGATAAATTTCGTTATGAACAGCAGAAAAAAGTCCAGGAAGCAAAGAAAAAACAAACTGTTGTAGAAACAAAAGAGATCAAGTTCAGGCCCAAAACTGATGAACATGATCTCAATTTTAAGATTAAAAATATCAAAAAATTTCTTGGACATAAGAACAAAGTTAAACTTACCATGCGCTTTAGAGGAAGAGAAATTGTCTATTCTCAGACAATAGGTCTTGAAGCCATGAACAAAATCGCTGATACCCTCAAAGAAGATGCTGTTATTCTTCAAATGCCGAAAATGGAAGGCAGGCAGTTGGTTATGTTTGTGGGACCAAAAGCCTAACACCCCACAAGAAATACAAGTTGAAGCTAAATCAAACTGTAGAGTAGAAAATTGTAATATATTGCGTTGAAGGACAACTTTTGTGGAATCTGAAAGTTATCCCTTTAAACAACATAAGATATTAGGATGTAAAGGAGAATATCATGCCTAAGATGAAAACTAACAGAGGCGCAGCGAAGCGCTTTAAAGCTACTGGCTCAGGAAAGATTAAACGCAACAAAGCGTATTCCAGCCATATCTTGACCAAAAAAAGCACGAAACAGAAACGTGGATTACGAAAATCAGGACTCGTTGATCCTTCAAACGCTAAGACAATAAGGAAGATTTTACCCTACATGTAATTTTACACTGCATGTAATATTTGAGGAGTTTACCCATGCCACGCGTAACACGAGGATTTAAGGCACGTAGAAGAAGAAATAGAGTTCTAAAGCTTGCAAAAGGCTTTAGGGGCGGACGATCACGTCTTTACCGTACTGCTACTGAAGCAGTTGATCGAGCGTTAGCTTATGCATACAGGGACAGACGCACCAAAAAAAGAGACTTTCGTCGTCTCTGGATCACGCGTATTAATGCTGGAGCACGCATGAACGATATGAGCTACAGCACTTTGATTGGCGGCCTCAAGAAAGCTAATATTGATCTTGATCGTAAAGTACTTGCCAATCTCGCCATTCTCGATGCTGATGCTTTCTCTAAGGTAGTTCTGTTAGCAAAGGAAGCTAACGCCTAGCAGTCAGTTATTGGATTGTAAGTTTATGCCGGTTTTAGTTCCAGGACTAAAGACCGGCTTGTTGTTTTTTTGACTATAATATTTTTATTTATCATGGAACATGAGTTACAGAGCTTAGAAACAGAAGCGAGGGAAGAACTTTCTCAACTCAATGGCAACAGTCAACTTGAGGAGTTTCGAATTCGTTTTCTTGGAAGAAAAGGTCGCTTCAGTACAATTATGCGACAATTGGGTACAGTTTCTTCAGAAGACCGGCCCCGCCTCGGACAGCTTGCAAACAGTGTTAAAAAAAAGGTTGAAAAACTATTTGAAGAAAAGTCCGCTTCCCTGAAAAGAGACTCCGGAACTCTAGATCAAGATAATATTAGCCCTGACCTCACCCTACCTGGAAGATGTCCAGTAAAAGGTAAACTCCATCCTGTTACCCAGGTCATGAATGAAGCCTGTCAAATATTTGAAAAGCTGGGCTTTTCCGTCGCAGAAGGACCTGATGTAGAGACCGATCACTATAATTTTGAAGCTTTAAATATCCCTGCGCACCACCCTGCTCGGGATATGCATGACACCTTCTATGTAAGTGATTCTATACTGTTGCGAACTCATACGTCACCTATGCAGGCTCGAATAATGGAAGCCCAGTCGCCTCCTCTGCGTGTTATTGCTCCTGGTAAAGTATACAGATGTGACTCAGACATTACACACACCGCCATGTTCCATCAGGTTGAAGGGTTTCTCGTAGACAAAGATATTTCCTTTGCCGACCTGAAAGGAATCCTCACGGTCTTTACCTGTGAAATGTTTGAACAGGAACTACCCCTCCGCTTTCGACCCAGCTTCTTCCCATTCACTGAACCTAGTGCAGAGGTTGATATAGCCTGTGTTATGTGCAATGGGGTAGGATGCAGGATTTGTAAAAACACTGGCTGGCTCGAAATACTCGGTTCAGGTATGATCGATCCTGAGGTCTTTAAAATGGTCGGATATGACCCAGAGGTATACAGTGGATTTGCCTTTGGTCTTGGAATTGAACGTATTGCGATGCTCAAATATGGCATTGATGATATTAGGCTGTTTTATGAAAACGATCAACGTTTTCTTTCGCAATTTTAGCTATTTAGAAGAGTGCTATGAAGTTTACTTTAAACTGGCTGCAGGATTATGTCGATACGACAAGTCTTTCACCCGATCAACTTGCAGACCGACTCACTATGCTTGGCCTGGAGGTTGATTCTGTAACCCCCCTTTATCAAGAACTTTCTCCTCTTAAAACTGGACTAGTAATTTCCAGCGAGAAACACCCTAACGCTGACAAACTCAACCTCTGCCATGTAGATGTCGGTAAAGAGACAGTGCAGATAGTCTGCGGTGCTCCAAATGTCCGAGAAGGTTTGTCCGTTGTCGTTGCTCTCCCTGGAACCATCCTTCCTGGAAATTTTAAAATTAAAAAATCCAAAGTCAGAGGCATTGAGTCATTTGGCATGATTTGCTCAGAGAGAGAACTGGGACTCAGTGATGAACATACCGGGATCATGGAACTGGCTGAAGGGACAGAACAGGGACAGACTTTTATAAAAGCCACAGGTCTTGATGATGTTTTAATTGAGATAGACCTCACCCCCAATCGTCCCGACTGTACTTCCTTGATCGGAGTCGCCAGAGAAATTTGTGGTATTATCAGCAAACCACTACAAATCCCTGTCGTAACTGATGTGATTAAACAAACCAGTACAAACTTTTCAGTTACAGTTGAATCAGACGAACTCTGCCCTCGTTATGCTGGGAAATTAATAAAAAACATACAAATTGGCCCATCTCCCTGGTGGTTAAGGAGACTGCTTATTTCAGTGGGATTACGGCCTATCAATAATATTGTTGATATCACTAATTTTGTAATGCTTGAATTTGGTCAACCTCTCCATGCATTTGATTTTGACACTTTAGCGGATGGCAAAATAGTTGTGCGAACACCACGAAGCAATGAAACAACGTTTACGACCCTGGACAATATCAAACGCACAATTGATTCAAATATGTTGTTGATTTGCGATGGTGAAAAACCTATAGCTGTAGCGGGTATCATGGGTGGTTTAGATTCTGAAGTGACAAATGCAACCACAAATATTTTTCTTGAGAGTGCCTGTTTCAATGCTGTATCAATAAGAAAAACAGCTAAGAGGATCAATATTTCAACTGACGCATCTTACCGTTTTGAACGTGGCGTTGATCCTGATATAACAATTAAAGCTCTCAATCGAGCAGTAGATCTGATTTGTGAAATCGCTGGAGGTGAGGTTCCAGAAGACGGTATCGATGTGTACGGTGGCCAGAAAGATCCTTCCCCACTTACTCTTCGTGTGTCCAGAACTAATAATCATCTTGGTATCGACCTTGATTCGGAAGATATGGCAGCATTACTTGAATCTATAGGCATTGACTGTAAAAATAAAGACACTGACACGCTTTTAGTCACTCCCCCATCTTTTAGGATCGATATAGAAAGAGAAGCTGACCTCGTTGAAGAAATAGCTCGTTTATATGGATATGATAATATTCCGGTTACTCTCCCCAAAGTAAATCTCAGTTTTCCTGTACAAGAGAGTAATCGTAAGCGACGAGGTGATCTCTCAATAAATCTCACCTCTATAAACTATACCGAGGCAATTAATTACAGTTTTGTCTCTGAAAAATACTCTGATTTCTTATCTCTTTCCCCTAATGATCAAAGACGTCACAATGTTGCTCTTCTTAACCCAATCAGTGAAGATCAGGCAATTTTAAGAACAATGCTCCTGCCCGGTCTTTTAGAAAATGTCAAAAGAAACATCAGTTTCCAAAAGACGGCTGTAAAGATGTTTGAAATAGGAAAAGTTTTTACCCCTGTCGATATAAACAGGCAACCCATAGAGAAAACACGCCTTACAGCAGTACTTTCCGGCAATAGATACGGAGAAAGTTCGTCCCTTTATTATAAGAATGACTCGGTTGATATTTTTGATGCAAAAGGCAGCGTAGAGTTTATAATTGACAACTTAGGCCTCACTTTCGGCAGCAACACAGAAACTATCCAGTTCAAACAACCTGAAAAAGGAACATGTGAACCTTACGCTGAACCAGCCTATTCACTTGTACTCTGTAATAATGACAAGATTCTTGGCACCCTTGGAAAAATAAAAGCTGACATCCTGAGAAACTTCGGGATTAAATATGCTGTTTATTATTACGATCTTGACTTTGATACCCTGTGTGACTTGAAGATCTCAGATAATAATTTTACTCCGCTACCAGTCTACCCTTCAGTGAAAAGAGATATTGCTCTCATTGTACCCCTTAGCGTGTCCTCTGGAGAGCTCCTCAATGTCGTCCAATCAAGCAGAGACAAACTCATAGAGAGCTCCGAAATTTTTGATATATTCCAAGGTGATAAAATACCAAAAGGCTTTAAAAGTGTTGCACTTTCAATCACATATCGATCACAAACCAAGACACTGAAGGAAAAAAATGTGGGGAAATCTCATTCCAAAATAGTCCATCTGCTCACAGAAAAATTCAAGGGAAGTTTCCGCGATGCATAGCAAAAATACTAATACAAAACATAATAATCTCACGAGAAGAGAACTGGCCGAGACTTTATCTAACCAACTTGGATACTCCCAGAGCAACTGTGCTCTTATGGTTGACAGTTTTCTAGACAGCATGAAACAGACTCTTCTAAGAGGTGAACCGATTAAGCTTGTCCATTTCGGTACTTTTTCAATTCGGGATAAATCGTCACGCAAAGGGAGAAATCCTCGCACTGGCGAAACTATCACTATAAAAAAACGACAAACTGTTAGTTTTCGACCCAGTAAAGAACTTAGGGAAAGAGTGAATAGATAATTTTTTTGCCTAACCCTGAAAAGGAAAAAATCAGAATTCAGCTTTTTGGCCTTGAAGATGTAAGTACCTTGATGGTATGGTCATGTTTCGAATGCTAAAAGAAATTTTCTGATTCGAAGTCTACGCTTATCCGAAGTCTACGCTTATCTGTTTTTTTATTACAGTATTTCAGGAGCAAAGTACTCATTTTTTAGACATGGACAAAACTGGTCATTTTGCCAAATATTATTACAGATAAAATCAATTTTAAAATAGGAGAAGTAGCAAAATTTTCCAATGTGCCTACTCA
>JAOZLO010000177.1 GCA_029934775.1 Desulfocapsaceae bacterium | reverse complement strand
TCGAATATAAAGGATTGATTGCAAAGGATTTTAAATGGAACAGCAATACAGAAATGGAAATCAATCTCAGAGAGGGGATTACATTTCATAACGGCCAGAAGTTAACTGCAGATGATGTGGTTTACACCCTTAATTTTGCAGCAAACCCTGATAATAAGGTGAAAACCCAACGGTATTCAAGTTGGATTGACAGTGTTGTAAAGACAGGTGATTACAGTGTGAAAATCATGCTGAAAAAACCATTCCCTGCCGCGTTTGAGTTTTTATCAGGTGCAAACCCGATCTATCCCAAAGACTATTATTCAGAAGTAGGTACCAAAGGCTTTGGCGTCAGACCGATCGGTTCAGGCCCGTACAAAATTGTTGAGGTGATTCCGGGTAAGAAAATCGTCATGGAGAAGAATGAAAACTATTTTAAAGACAGTCCAAAAGGACAGCCCAGCATAGGTAAGATTGTGTGGAGAACTCTCCCGGAAATAAATACCCAGATGGCAGAACTTATGACAGGGGCTCTTGACTGGATCTATCTTGTACCTCCGGATCAGGCTGCTAAACTTGCAAAAATTCCAAGTCTCACAGTTACTCCTGCGGAAACCATGAGGATAGGATATCTGGTTTTTGATGCGGCAGACCGTTCAGGTAAAGAGCATGGTATGGATAACCCATATGCGAAACTTGAAGTCAGGCAGGCCATTAACCATGCAATAAACAGAAATTCTATAGCCAAAAATCTATTGGGCGGACAGTCTCGTGCTGTTTATTCTGCCTGTTTTCCATCTCAATTCGGCTGCGAGCAGGATGTAAAACAGTATGAATATAATCCTGAACTGGCTAAAAAATTATTAGCAGAAGCCGGATATCCCGATGGCTTTGAGACTACCCTTTACGGATACAGGAACAGACCCTTCGCTGAAGCCATGATTGGTGATCTGGCCGCTGTTGGTATAAAGGCAAAATTGATGATTTTGAAATATGCCGCTCTCAGGGAAAAAGCCCGTGCAGGTAAGACGCAGATGCAGTTTCTCACCTGGGGATCCTACTCCATAAATGATGTATCAGCCATTACCAGCCATTTCTTTGAGTTTGAAGCGGATGATCTCTCCAGAGATCCCGTGGTAAGAGATCTGCTTGTTGAAGCGGACAGCTCGATTGATGCGGTTAAACGTAAGAAATTATACTCAGATGCTTTAAAACGTATCGCAGATGAGGCATACTGGTGTCCCATGTTTACCTATGTGTCAAACAACTGTTACTCAAAAGATCTGGATTTCACACCCTATCCGGATGCAGTACCCAGGTTTTTTCAAGCACAATGGAAGTAATCGAATAACACTTTGCTGATAGCATTGTACGGTTTTCGATATAAATCATTGCACCTCACAGGTATTTGAAGTCTCTTCTTATTTCCTGAGAGGTGCATGTTTTTATGGGATTATTATGCCTTTTCGGTATATTTTACTGATCCATTCCACCCTTTGTGACGATTTTTTACGAGATGAGTTATGCTGATATATACCTTAAAACGGTTGGGACTGGCGATGATTGTCATGGTGACGGTATCGCTGATCAGCTTTATGCTGCTGAGAGTTTCCGGTGATCCCGCCATTTCCCTGGCAGGGGAAGGGGCAAGTAATGAAGAAATTGAATTTGTCCGGATACAATACGGGTTCGACCGTCCTTTAATCATTCAGTATTTTGAATGGGCAGGAAGGGCGCTTCATGGGGATCTTGGTGATTCACCTTACCTGAATCAACCTGTAGCCCAGATGCTGAGAGAACGTATGGGGGTGACCGTAATTCTGGGGGTTTCGGCTCTTTCCTTTGCCATGATCCTGTCCATACCACTGGGAATGCTGGCTGCTATCAGGCCAAATACCTGGATTGACCGGGTTGCCCTGTCGATTTCCGTGATGGGTCAGGCCATGCCCTCATTCTGGTTTGGCCTGATTCTTATCATTTTTTTCGGGGTACATCTGAGATGGCTGCCTATCTCCGGAAGTGATACCTGGCGCCATTTTGTCATGCCGACTATTGCTCTTGGATATTATGCAACTCCTGCCATCATGCGGTTGGTTCGTTCCGGGATGATTGAGGTACTGGCTTCTGATCACATCAGGACGGCAAGGGCAAAGGGGCTCCGGTGGCCCAGGATTTTATTTAAGCATACTCTTAGAAATGCCATTATTCCAGTTGTTGCAGTTGCCGCAGTTCAGCTGGGCTTTATGCTTGGCGGATCCATTGTTATTGAATCGATATTTGCCTTAAACGGTCTGGGCAATTTGGCCTGGGTTTCTATCTCAAGATCGGATCTGCCCGTTGTCCAGGCAATTGTTCTTTTTCTTTCAACTACCTATATAATTCTTACCTTTTTGGCGGATCTTCTTAATGCTTTCCTTGACCCCAGAATCAGGAGTACTTGATTTATGCCACCCGTAGAAACGCAGCAGCAGTTTGATTCCGGGCTGGGCCTGGAGGTGGTGTTTCCTACGCCGGGCCAGATCATGCGCCGGCGGATGCTGACCCACAAGGGATTTATCATCGGCGGGCTTATGGTTCTGGCGGTTTTTATTGTGGCAATTTTTGCTCCTTATATAGCACAGCACGATCCTTACCATCAGGATCTCTCCAATCGTATGATCACTCCTGTATGGAGCGAAACTGGATCCTGGGAGCATCCGTTAGGCACCGATGCGATGGGCCGCGATTATCTTTCGAGGCTGGCCTATGGAGCTCGTATATCGCTCTTTATAGGGTTTTCATGCATGGCTATTGCCGCTGTTATCGGTATCTCTCTGGGGTTGATAGCGGGGTATTTCGGCGGGATGGCCGATATGATTGTCAGTTTCATTATCACAGTACGTCTTGCTCTGCCGGCGGTCCTTGTGGCCATTGCCGTGGTCGCTCTTATGGGGGGATCCATTCAGGTGGTGGTTATGGTGCTGGGGTGCCTGATCTGGGATCGGTTTGCCGTTATTTTACGCGCCACAACCCAGCAGATTAGAGCCATGGATTATGTCCAGGCAGCAAAGGCTGCAGGTTGCTCCATCCCCTGGCTCATGATCCGTGAGATCATGCCAAACCTGCTCAATTCCATTGTCATAGTGGCGACCCTTGAAATCGGCAGGGCAATTCTCCTTGAAGCGGCCCTCTCTTTTCTGGGGATGGGCGTTCAGCCACCGACCCCATCCTGGGGACTTATGATCTCTGAAGGCAAGGATATGATGCTCTTTGACCCATATCTGGTAACTATACCAGGAGTTGCACTCTTCTTTCTTGTTCTTGGCATGAATCTTTTTGGTGATGGTTTAAGGGATGTTACATCCCCAGAGGGACGATCATGAGTGCACTGCTTGAGGTAAAACATTTAAATGTGGATCTTAACCTTCCTGCGGGAACACTGCATGCGGTGAGGGATGTGAGCTTTAGCGTAGAGAAGGGGAAAACTCTGAGTCTGGTCGGGGAGTCAGGTTGTGGGAAATCGATGATTGCCCTGGCCATTATGGGTCTTCTCCCTCCTTCCGGCATTTGCAGCGCAGAAAAAATAGCTTTTGAAGGCCTGGATCTGCAGAAGATGAGTGAGAAAAAAATGTCCACATTCAGGGGTGCCAGGATGGCTATGATTTTCCAGGAACCGATGACCTCCCTTGATCCCTGTTATACGATAGGAAATCAACTTGTTGAGGCCTTGACGGAGCATAAGAAAGTATCTGCAAGAGAAGCGAGAGACCGGGCTGTTTTTCTGCTTGAAAAAGTAGGAATTACCGGGTCTGCATCACGACTTAAACAGTATCCTCACCAGCTTTCAGGGGGACTTCGCCAGCGGATTATGATTGCCATGGGCCTTATGTGCGGGCCGTCTCTGATCATAGCCGATGAACCCACAACTGCCCTTGATGTGACCATCCAGGCTCAGATTATGGGACTGCTTGCCTCCATACAGCAGGAGTTCAATATGGGAATGATCCTGATTACTCATGATCTGGGGGTGGTCTCCAGGGTTGCCGATGATGTTGTTATCATGTATTGCGGCCAGGTTGTGGAGACGGGAAATATTAAAGAGATTTTTAATAACCCAATCCATCCCTACACCAGGGGGTTGATGGAGTGCATCCCGGTACCGGGTAAAACAAAGCCGGGTGAAAAACTCGGCTCTATTCCCGGTATTGTTCCTACGCCTATTGGTGATCTGTGGGGTTGCTCTTTTCGCAGCAGATGCAGTCTTGCCACACAGGAATGTGCGGCAAGGGGGCTGGAGTTGATAAAAATATCAGATAAACGATCATTTCGATGCATAAATCCACCGGTTACAATAGCAGATGCATGAGTGTGGTTTGTAAACCATTACCTGTGGGGTGTAACTCAATATCATCCCTGTAGCGGATGGTTTTTTATAAAATTACGAGATTAAAATGGTTGAATACGCATTACAGACTGAAAATATTAAAAAAGAGTACACAATAAGTGGTGGAATATTTCACGGTAAGAAAACCCTTAAAGCAGTTGACGGAGTTAATCTGTCTATTCCAAAAGGCTCAATTCTCGGACTGGTGGGAGAATCAGGGTGTGGCAAGACCACTATTGCTAAATTGATTCTGGGACTTGAAAAGAAAACCAGTGGTGAGCTTTATATAGCTGGCAAAGAAATTTCATCAATGGGCAGTAAGGAGATAGCCAGAATAATCCAGCCTGTTTTCCAGGATCCATATTCATCTTTAAATCCGCGTAAATCCATAGCCAAAATCATCTCCCTGCCCTTAAGAGCCCAAGGGCTCGCCAACGGGGCTGCAGATATTGAAAAAAAAGTCGATGATATTATGGAAATAGTGGGGCTGGCTCCGCGGTTGAAGCATAATTATCCCAATCAGCTTTCAGGGGGGCAGCGTCAGCGGGTAGCAGTTGCCAGAGCACTGATTATGAGACCTGAAGTAGTACTTTGTGATGAACCCACTTCTGCTCTTGATGTATCTGTTCAAGCCCAGATTCTCAATATGCTTCTTGACCTTCGGTCTGAATTAAATCTGACGTATCTGTTTATCAGTCACGATCTTGCTGTGGTGGAACATATTGCAAGTCATGTGGCGGTAATGTATCTGGGCCGGATTGTGGAAGAGGGTAATGCTGAGGATCTGTTCAGCAATCCCAGCCATCCATATACCCAGGCACTTCTGGCATCGGTGCTGACACCTGACCCGGAGTTGGGGCTTCCTGAGATTCAACTTGGGATAGAATATCCTAACCCGATTGATCCGCCTTCTGGTTGCAGTTTTCATCCTCGGTGTAGTAAGTGCCAGGAAAAATGCTCTATTGTTGCACCTGAAGCGGTTATTAAATCAGGTAAATTGGTTGAATGTCATTATCCGGATAATTTTTAAAACTGAGGAGTTGAAAAGTGGGCAGAGATAGCGCAATAGACAGGGCAAAGCTGTTTTTTGATGATGATTCCTTTTTTAAGCTTCTTGCAGACTGGGTAGCTGTTGATACCGGCAGTCAAAAGGATGACAGAAAACCCGAGATGCTTGCATATCTTGAAAAAAAGATAACCCCTCATCTTGAAAATATTGATTTTGAATGTCGCGTTATTGAAAATCCTGTTGAACCTTGTGCCCCTTTTCTCATTGGCCGAAGAATAGAGAATGACGATTTTCCTACTATTTTGATCTATGGTCATGGAGATACGGTTCCATTGATGGAAAGTGATTGGGAACATGGACTTCAACCCTTGGACCTGACAAGAAGAGATGATAAGTGGTACGGCAGAGGGGCGGCAGATAATAAAGGGCAGCATGCTGTAAACCTTGCTGCACTTCACTGTGTGATCAGGGAAAAGGGAGTGCTGGGATTTAATGTGATTGTGCTGATTGAGTCGGGGGAGGAGGCTGGTTCCCCAGGTTTGCATCAGATTTGTAAAGAGGAAAAGGAGTCACTGAAAGCCGATGTGCTGATCGCCTCAGATGGACCGAGAATTGATCCGGAAGTAGTGACCATTTTTGGAGGAAGCAGGGCGGTATTTAATTTTGATCTAACTGTCAATTTAAGGAAAGGCGGGCACCATTCTGGAAACTGGGGTGGTCTTCTGGCTAATCCCGGAATTATCCTCTCCCATGCTATTGCTTCCTTGGTGGATGGAAAAGGAAAAATCTTAGTTGAAGCACTACGGCCTGAAGCCATTCCACCTTCAATTAAAAAAGCTATTGATAAACTTATAAGCGAGGGATATAAAGTATTACCCGTAATT
>JAOZLO010000011.1 GCA_029934775.1 Desulfocapsaceae bacterium | reverse complement strand
GGAAAATGCACCTATTATCTGCATATTTCTCTGAAATGCAAGAAGATTATAATGATCAACAAACAGATTTACATCAATAGTGATATATTTACCAATAACATTGATATAACAATCGAAAAGATCACTCTGCAGGTCATGTGATAAACCCGCATAGGGATCTATGAGCAAAGAGGCCAGATCATACCCCAGGGGCCCCATTCGCCCACCCTGAAAATCAATACATCTCACCCGTCCATCTTTGATCATGATATTACGACATTGAAAATCCCTGTGCAGAAAATAATCTGTCCCCGCCTCCGAGCTTTTTTTTGCAATATCTCTGAATTCTTCTTCAACGCCCTGCACAGTTTTTTTACCAAGCAGCCCCAGCCAGAATGCGCGTAAAAAATATCCCGATTCCCTCTCCAGCATCAGGTGCTGATCGTATCTCGGACTGTCCCAGCACCAGCTCTCATCAAAATTCACTGCCCCGGCACATTGCATATGAATCAGTTCTTTTATTACCTGGCAATACGTCACCATTAAGCCATTATCTTTTTCCCAGGATCTCTTCTTCACTCCCACAATCAGATCATGCAGGCGAATATCCCCAAGATCCTCAAAGAGTAAAATCCCGGAATCTGCATCCCAGCCGTAAATCTCAGGCAGAGAAACATTACAGGTCCGAAGATGGTTGCCTATCATCCATGCAGAACGAGATTCAGCAAGGTCATTTTTGCTTTCAGAGGCAGGTATTACCAGTATACAGACAGATTCTTTCAAATGATATATACGAAAGAACCGCCTGTTTGAACCGTCACCATGCAACTGATCGCAGGAAAGAGTACGCAAAGCTCTTCCAGCTTCTTCCTGTTTGAGTAAACCGGAGTTTACAAGGAGATGTTGAGTCTTTTTTTCAAAGGTGGGGGATAAGAGGGAAACCATCGGATTTAAAAGCAGCTATTCCTGTATATCACCGTGTCCTGAAACAATTTCACCTACCAGTTGACTGCCTGCAGGAATGCAGACATCGTCCCAGACGACAACCCTTTCCAGATGACTGCCATTCTCTATATGAGCGCCGCCAATACAGGCCCAACCGGCAAGTTCTATATTAGCCTGCAGTTTAGCCTTCTTATCGATACAGTAAGGTCGTCGAACAGCGCCTACCTCAGACCAGCAGGGGATGTCATTCTCCAGCAGTCCCTGGTGAAGATTAAGATAATCGACGGGAGTTCCCATATCTGTCCAGAAACAATCGTCTGCACGATAGCAAGTTATATCTACTCCGTCGTTAAGGAGTTTTCTGTAGTGATCTACAATACACGAGTATTCGTCTGGTTTAATATCAACCAGAATTTCAGGATTAATCATATGCAGCCCGGTAAACGCCAATTGATCACATTCGCCCCTGTTATCAAAACTTATTATTTTCCCGTCTCGAACCATGACTTTATTAAAACAGAAATAATTTTTCATTGCCAGGGTTACAGGGGCTTTATTTTCAATATGATACCGATAGAATTCAGAGAAATCAACCGTATGATAAATATCACCATTTGTTACCAGTAGGGGCTCATCCCTGATGTGTTTAAAAGCAGTACGCAAGCCACCGCCGGTACCGAGGATGGTTTCCTCCTCCAGCACTGTTACCCCTGGTATTTCACCAATTGCAGATACAATCTGATGTCGCAGGTGATGGCAGTTTACAAGGATATGATCAAACCCCAACCTCTGCAGTCTCTTTATTGTAAGAAGGAGGAGCGGTTGATTAAGAATAGGAAAAAGAGGTTTGGGGCGAATTAAAGTGTGCGGCAGTAACCTGGTTCCAACGCCAGCTGCAAGAATCATTGCTTGCATAATACCTCTCTTTATTTACATCCGAAGCGATCCATCTTTTAGTTCAGTAACACCCACAACCACTATACCAGATCTATTGGCCTCATCAATCATCTTCTCACGGTCGAAGAGAATGGATTGCCCTGCTTCAACGGCAAGTACGGCCGCCCCGGCCTTTTTCAAAGTTTTAAGAGTAGTAACTCCTGTTGCCGGGAGGTCAAAACGAAAATCCTGCCCTGGTTTTCTCACTTTTACAACAACAGCTTTTTCTTTCGCCAGTTTGCCACCACGCAGAATTGCTTCGTCAGTCCCTTCAATTGCTTCTACAGCAACCACAGCACAATCTCTTACAACTACACATTGACCAATATCAAGTTTTCCTATTGCCCGAGCATTCCTCCAACCAAACTCTATGTCCTTGATCTGCCCTTTACTTGGTTTTGCTTTAGTAAGTACACCAGCTGGAAAAAGAAGATGCTGCAAATAGATTGTGGACTCAAGAACCTTTATACCCTCATCTGCAAGAGCGGTTGCAATAGCTCTCAAAATTGCATCATCCTGCTTTTTATCGATCTTATTCCAAAGTAAAAGCCCCTTCAGATCGGGAAAAAGATCACGAAAAATCTTCGTTTTAGTAATGGGACCTAAAAAAACAAGCTCATTGATATGCTCTTTTTTAAAAAAATTAATTACCTTACCCAACTGGCCAAGCTTGACCCAGCAGGCAGAATCTGCTGCGTCCGCTACAATCTGATCTGTTTCATTTTTATGTGCAACTACTGCTACATATTTGCCAAGCTTATGAGCTGCCTCTATAAAAAGAAGAGGAAATTGTCCGCTCCCTGCAATAATTCCGATTTTATTTTGAACCACTGAAATCCCTTTATCAACAATTCAGTCCATTATTGTCTGTTTCACAACTCCACGCCTGGATTCTTCGAAGAACCTGACAAGAGCACAAACTTCCGGGCAATCAGGTATCTCCTGCTTGGCAATTGCAATTGCGTCTTTCATAAGCAGGTTGGGAGACCTGAAAATAATTTTAAAGGCTTTACTCAGATTTCCTATCGTCTCCCGGCTGAATCCATTTCGTCTCAGACCAATCTTATTTATTCCAGATATTCGTGTACGATTACGAGTTCCTGCAAGGATAATATATGGTGGTACGTCCAGGCTGATGCCGGAGACTCCTCCAATATAGCTGTACGTCCCGATTCGGCAGAACTGATGAATGGCAACAAGGCCACCAATCGAGGCTCGGTCACCAACTTCAACATGTCCGGCGAGAGTGGCCACGTTAGCGAGAATAACATGATTTCCAATTATACAATCATGGGCCGTATGAGTATAAGCCATCAACAGGTTATGGTCTCCGATAACAGTCTTCATGTTACCCTCAACTGTCCCCCGATGAATAGAAGCAAATTCACGAATCTTGTTATCTGAACCTATTATCAGCTCTGTTGGTTCACCCTTATAACTCAAATCCTGTGGTGCCCCCCCTACAACGGCAAAAGAGCCTATGAGATTTCTCTCCCCAATAGTGGTTGGTCCGGAAATAACCGCATGGGGCTCAACCTTTGTATCGGCACCTATTTGGACTCCCGCTTCAATAACTGCATATGGTCCTACTGTAACGGTAGAATCAAGTTCCGCCTTGGAGTCAATAACTGCTGCTGGATGAATAGACATACTAACCTTCCGTTTGAGTACCTTACTCCTTAAGCTCTTGCATAAAAATAAGAGACAAATATAGGCTTCGAACTGAGGAGTATACTTTGAGATTATGTGGTTGCAAATACCTTCAAGGTTTGCACCACGTAGACCAGAGTTAGATGAATGGTGTTCCGTCGGCTCAAGAAAAAGAGGCCATAAGTTTTGCCTCGGCAACAATCTTATCTTCAACAAAAGCTTTACCGGTCATCACCATTAAAGAACGCTTCTGTTTAATAAGCTGCAAATTCAAAATAAGCTGATCTCCTGGGACAACAGGTCTGCGAAAACGCGCTTTATCAATACCTGCAAAGAAGAGGAGTTTTTTCCCGATGGCCTCAGGGTTAGCATAAAACGCCATAATTCCTCCCACCTGGGCCAATCCTTCGAGAATAAGAACTCCCGGCATCACCGGCCGACCTGGGAAATGCCCCTGAAAAAAAGGTTCATTTATGGTAACATTTTTTAAACCACTAATCTCATTACCGATGTCCATTGAAATTATTCTATCAACCATAACAAAGGGATATCTATGTGGAAGGGTATTCAAAATTTCCACTATATCGATATTTTCCGGTATAATAACTTCTGACATCGTCACTCTCCTTGCATTCTCTTGGAGTAATTCAACATATTAATCCTTTTGCTCCGAATCTTTTCCTTCACCGGTTGATTCAAGACGGGTAATTGCCTTACTGTTATCTCTCACGCTCTTCTGAAGTTCCGGTAATTTTGCAAATACAGCACAGGATTTCGCCCATTGACGTACGGGTATCGCGGGAGCACCACCAAGAACAGCACCCTTGGGTTGATTTTTATTCACCCCACCCCTCGCAGCAACCATTACCTGATCCTCTAGAACGACATGTCCTGCAACCGCTGACTGACCGCCCAGCACCACATTTCTCCCCAGAGTGGTCGAACCGGCAAGGCCAACCTGAGCAACAATCAAATTGTTCTCTCCGACAATGACATTATGAGCCACCTGAACCAGATTATCGATTTTAGCCCCGGATTTAATCCAGGTAGTACCATAGGCGGCCCTGTCGATGGCACAGTTTGCCCCAATTTCAACATCATCGTCAATCCTGACCGTGCCAACCTGTGGCCGCTTTAAATGTTCACCTCTTTCATTTGCAGAATACCCATATCCGTCACTGCCAACCACTGTGCCCGAATGAATAGTAACCCGATTACCAATAGTACATCCATGGCCGATAGAGACATTCGCTTTGATGGTAGTGTCATCACCAATTGTAACATCATCCCCGATAACGGCACCGGATTCAATCGTCACTCTTTCACCAACTGTCACACCATCGCCAAGCACAGCAAGAGGAGCAATAAATATTTTCTTTCCGAGCCGACAGTCTTCTCCAACAAAGGCTCGTGGATGAACACCTCTATTGCTGAACGGTTTTTCTATGAGATAACTATGAATAATCGCTACAGCAAGATAAGGGTCTTTGACACGAATTACAGGTTTATTATTATACTTTTTTACTCCGGGGGGTACAATAAAAGCAATTCCATCACTTGTATCGAGAAGTTCTTCATCCTTTACCCTGGTAAGAAAAGAAATTTCTCCGGGACCAGCACTGTCCAGAGGAGCAAAACCCCTAATCCGCACTGCTCCGTCCCCCTCGACCTCTCCTTCTACCATGCTGGCCAGAAAATCAACAGAAACTTCTTTTTCTGTCATAACGTAATCAGCCTCTACAAGATTAATTTCTGTAACTGCTCACAGGGCACCGCATCTTTCCGCGGCCACGCCTGCTTACGTATGACTTATACGCAGCACAGGCCTGCCTGCAAAAATCTACGGCACCATGTAAACAGTTACAAGTACGGAAGTTAGCGAAATTCAGATGCTTATCCCATGAGTAGTTACTAATTTCTCATCGATAGAGAAAATATTTATGCCTGTTTTTGTCAAAAACCTGCAACTCTTCCTGCCAACCGGCCTCAATTTCAGTGACAGGAATGCCAGCTTCCAACTGGATTTTAAGCTCCTTGTCCCCCAGAATAAGATCCATCGGCAGTCTTTTGAACTCATATTCGTAAGGCGGCTGTTTATATGAAAATGTTTTCGGATACAGCTTCAACACGACCTGCAACAGGGCAAGACTAGTCCTGTACGGCAGATAACCGGCAGTATCCGTTACATGGATCTGAAAACCTGAACACGATTCACCTCTATATTTCCCAGAGGTGGGTTCAAAAACGACAGGCCGTAACAAACAACCAGGCAATTCCACAGATTGCAGCAGTTCCAGTATCTCTTCATGGCACCAGTATGGTGCTCCGACAAACTCAAAGGGAAGCGTTGTCCCTCTCCCCTCTGAAATATCTGTTCCCTCCCAGAGGACCTGACCAGGATAAACCATAGCTGTTTCTGGAGTAGGCATATTGGGAGAAGGAGCAACCCAGGGATAGAGTGTATCTCTGAATACCATAGATCTCTTCCAGCCCTGCAGTGGAATAACCTCGAGATCGGCACCGATTTCATACTCTTTATTGATCCAGAATGCAAGCTCTCCTAAAGTCAGACCATGTCGCATAGGCAGAGCATACAAACCTACAAAAGATTGACAGTCGGGCCGAAGAATATTTCCTTCTATTCTCTCTCCACCGATCGGATTAGGACGATCAAGAACAACAATTTTCTTACCGCTCTCAGCTGCCCGCTCCATACAATACGCCATTGTATAGAGAAAGGTGTACACCCTGGTGCCCACATCTACAAGATCGATCAATAAAATATCTAAATCAGCAAACATTTCCGGTGTCGGTTTGCGATGCTCTCCATATAAACTGTAAACCGGCAGACCAGTGACAGAGTCAACACTGTGATCTGACTCAATCATATTATCCTGTTTCTCAGCAAAAAAACCATGCTGAGGTGAAAATAGACAACAGAGTTGATCACCAAATTTTTTTTCCAGTACTATTCGCCCATGAATTAATTGACGATTAACAGATGCCTGGTTGGAGAGCAGCCCAAGTCTTTTTTTGCCGAAATGAGATGACTGTGCCTGAAGAAGTACGTCGAGTCCAGTTTTTATCATAATTAACCAGATAATAAGAAATTTTATTTTCCAACAAACTTCGGAGCACGCTTTTCTAAAAATGCTTTCATTCCCTCTTCCTGATCTCTGCTGGCAAAACAGACTCCAAACAAATCCGCCTCATAGCTGCACCCTCTGGCCAGATCCATTTCAAGTCCATTGTTCACCGCTTCTTTACATAAACGTACAGCAACAGGGCCCCTGGCAACAATCATTTCAGCAAGAGAGATACATTCGTCAAGCAGTTTCTCCGGATCCAGAACCCGGTTAACAAGCCCTATCCGGCATGCTTCCCCGGCGGTTATCATTTTACCGGAAAAAAGCAGTTCATTTGCATGCCCCTTGCCGACGAGCCGTGGCAGCCTCTGTGTTCCGCCAAAGCCGGGAAGAACCCCAAGATTAACCTCCGGCTGACCAAATTTTGCATTCTCACTTGCCAACCGTATGTCACACGCCAGGGCCAGTTCACATCCACCACCAAGGGCAAAACCGTTCACCGCGGCAATAACAGGCTGTGGAAGGTTCTCAATTACATGCATAACCTCATGACCAAGTTTTGCAAACTCACGTGCCTCTATCGGTTCAAGCTCAGCCATAAAAGAGATATCAGCTCCGGCAATAAAGGCCTTTTCTCCACTTCCTGTAATAATCACAGCATGGATATCTTTATTTTTTCCAATTTCCCCAAAACAATCAAGCATCTCTTTGAGAGTATCATAATTAAGGGCATTCAATGCTTTTGGGCGGTTGACCGTTACGGTGGCAATGCCACCTGTTACATTTTTTTCTATATTATTCCACGACATCAGTTCTCTCCAGTTTTTTACAAAATTGTTATTTTTGATGGTGCCATAGACAGTACAGACTTCCGATAAGCGGAGACATCAATAATTACTCCAGAGAAAATTTCCAGGCACAAAACCATTCCGGGGGATGCTCATCCGGAGGACACCCTAAACATTCTGTTTTTATTCTGCTGTCTATGGCTCTGGCAAAATAGCTGTATTCAACCAACCCACCGGATTTACATGGGTAATCTTCAAGGCCTTTTCTCTTCCTCGCATTCTGAACACGACACTGATTCATCTGAAAAACAAAACTCTTTTCAGTTTCTTCAACAATCGATTGCACATTAATCGCCTCGTACACCCTGAACCCAAGAGCCCGTTTAAGACCTTCAAGTCCAGGATTTGCATCCATCCCAAGAAATTGCTTTATTGAAGAGGCCTCGAATGGAGAGAATTGAGCCCAGCAGGAATCGTTACACCGTTTTGCCTCATTCATTCCCTGTGAAAATTCAATCGCCTGAAACCAGACACCGTCATTAACCAGCCAGTTTTTGGCAACCCGACTTTTCAATTCTTCCAGTTTTTCCGGCGCCATATCCAGTAACGGAGCAGGAACACCATCTTTCATTTCAAAGCCGAGCAAAGCACCAAGATGCTTCATCTGGATTGCATAGCTTTTTTTTGAGGCGGAGTGCAGTACTTCGAGAGCTTTCTCCATTCCCATCTGATGTTTGACCTCAGCAAACCAGAGAGCATGATGGATTATTGTTCTATGAAAAAGATCGACAACATATTTTGCAGTCTGCTCATGGTTTAGATCACTGGCTTTTCCTACATCTTCAATCATTACAACACCTCATGAGAACTCAGAGTTTAAGGTGAAACATAACTGTTAAGGTACATAATGCCCTACGGGCAGGTTTAAGGGCGTAAAGGCTTAAGGGCTTAAGGGCTAACCATCTATCGGCAGCAATGTAATTTCATCAGAAATTTTCGTTAACGGTTCCAGTCCTGTCTCTGTTACCAGATGCGTATTTTCAATACCAACAACACCTCTACCAGGAAAAACCGCTTTAGGCTCCATTGCAATTACCATACCTGCTTTAAGCTCAACTTTCTGCCCCTTGGCAATAAATGGGAATTCGTCAAGCTCAAGGCCGATACCATGGCCTGTGAATCGAATTCTCCTCTCGCCCGCTCCCATAAAATAATCTCCATAACCACGCTCATATGCCATGGATACCATCATTTCATAAAGTTCACCGGTCACCACCCCGGGTTTTGCCTGTTTAACAGTCTCATTTTGAATCTCAAGCATTGCCTGGTGTGCTTTCATTAGATCTGAAGGAAGTGATCCAAGAGCAAAAATCCTGGTATGATCAGAAAGATACCCTTCCAGGGCAAAAACATAATCTACAAGTATCGGTTCATCTATGGTTATTTTTTTATACCCTGCCCCCTGGCCGACAAAAGCACTTACTCCTTCTCCACCGGTTGGTGAGGCGAGATAGCTCGGTACAGCTGCGGCAGCCCCGGACAGGAGATGACCATAGAAAAGTTCGCAGCCCCATAAACGCATGCGAACGATTCCCTGATGGCCCATACTACGGGCGTAACTCTCCACCTCTCCTGCCATCTGAATCTCAGTTTTCCCTGGTTCCAGTAACTCTGACACCCTGGATGCAACCTTATCAGACAAATATGCCGCCCGACGAATTTTCTCTATCTCAAAAACAGATTTTATTGCACGTACAAGACGAATTTCAGTTGAAATATCAACTATTTTACTCTGTTTAAATATTTTAGAATATATAAAATAGAGGTTTACCGGCAGAACATCCAGTTCCATTCCAAGTGTCTTTGGAAAAACATATCCGTAACTGGAAATCAGTCGAGGAATCTCTTTGACACTGCCCAGGGAAATAATTTCCTCAAGGGGTGACTCAACTTTTGCCCTTTCAAAATCCTTAAAAACCATGAGAAGGCATTCACCTGCTGAAGGCACGTAGAGATATGCCTGCTGAGAGGTGTTGGCAAAATAGAAAAGATCGGTTTTCTGTATGATCAAAGCACCATCCACACCTCTTTCCTGCATACCATCCTGCAGCCTGACAATCCTCTTATTTATTTCTCCAGTGGATACTCTCGTTTTGTCTGCAACCTTTTTCATGAATAATCGTAGAATCCTTTTCCTGTTTTGCGCCCAAGCCATCCCGCTTCAACATATTTCCTCAACAGAGGGCAGGGTCGATATTTCGAATCTTTGAAACCGTCATATAATGTCTCCATTATCGCAAGACAGGTATCGAGCCCTATGAGATCAGCAAGGGCCAGCGGTCCCATGGGGTGATTCATACCAAGTTTCATTACGGTATCGATATCTTCCGGCTTTCCTACATTTTGATAGAGACAGAAAATTGCCTCATTAATCATCGGCAGCAGTATTCTGTTGGCAATAAAGCCTGGGAAATCATTTGCTTCTGCAGGAGTCTTTCCAAACTTCCCGCAGAGTGACCAGGTTGTGTCAAATGTCTCTTCAGAGGTGGCAAGGCCTTTAATTACTTCAACCAGTTGCATAACAGGAACCGGATTCATAAAATGCATACCTATAACTTTTTCCGGCCGCTTTGTCTGAGATGCAATTCTGCCAATAGGAATCGAGGAGGTATTGGTAGAGAGAATAACATGGTCCGGACAGATCGAATCAAGATCCTGAAAAATTTTAAATTTCAGATCTTCTCTTTCAACCGCAGCTTCAACCACAAAGTCAACTGATTCCATATCCGCCAGCTGTGTAGTCGTCGTGATCCTGCCTAAAATTTCGGCTCTCTTATCCGCATCAATCCTGCCCTTTTCAACAGATCGGTTCAGGTTCTTTTCGATATTTGCTAGACCTCTTACAGTAAACTCATCACTGATATCGCTCATTACTACGTCAAGCCCACTTGCTGCTGCAACCTGAGCTATACCGTTTCCCATCTGACCGGAACCTATTACTCCAAATGTTTTAATTTGCATGATCTGTTTTTCTCCTTTTTTGCCCTAATATGCAGTTAGTAACTGATGTCCCTAATTTATTTAATTTTGATCCCTAACTCTATTCTGAACTTTAGCCACCTGTGGTGGAACTAATTTGACAGGATTAACAAGATTAACAGGATTTTTTCTGTTTTTATCCTGAACATCCTGTCTAAAAATTGAAAATTCCTATACCTTCCAGTCATATGTTATAAACCTGTAATTATATCATGAAACCGTTGAAAAGACGTTGAGCGCCTAATTTGATTGAAATCAGGAACAGCTGCAACAATCTTCTTTGCATCACGAAAATCAACATATTTTCTTGTTTTACCAAGTTCTCTTTGAAACAGTTGTATGAGTTTGGTTTTTGGCTGGGGGATGGAATCCGGAATCTTATATCTTTTTATTTTCCCAAGCGGGTGAGGATGCTTCATTTTAGCAAGGACAGTCTGTAGTGCTCGTTTATCGGCCAGAAGCCAGGCTTCCAACTCTTCATGGATACAGACAAGAGATACTTTTGTTTGGTCGACACCTGTATTGCATAAGGAATCAAAAATATCTACTCTGTCTTGATGTAGACAGGGGGCAGATTCACGCCATGGAGGATATAGATCCCAAATAATGAGTACATGATCACAGTCCTGCAAAAGTACACTGGCTACCAGTCCGCACTCTCTTACCAGATTCGGCTTATTGTCCATTGTTCTGGTAATGCATTCAAGCTCTGGTTGCAGGCGAGCTGCCAGGTTTTGACAGACATCAACATCGGCACCTTTGGGGCCACATTCAAAAATAAAACCAACTTTCACGATGCATTGCCCCGACTAAGCGCACCCATGGTATAGAGCTTGCCGGGGGCAAATTTCCGTCCCCATTTTTCCAGCGTCTCCTGGCTATCCGGACGCATAAACTGCGGGGAACCGTTTTTATCCCGTTCAACCACAACAATCTGAGAAAGGGTCAGCAAATCCAGAAAATAGGGGGAATGGGTGGTGATGATAATTTGCCCTCTGCCCGATTGGATAAACTCACGCATCTCACCAACCAACAGTTGAATAGTGCGAGGATCAAGACCATTTTCTATCTCTTCAATGACCAGTAATGATGGCGGATTGGGGTGCCGCAGAACGGCAAGTAAAGCAAGAATTCGCAGGGTGCCGCTGGAAAGGAGCCAGCTTGGTAATTTACGATCTCCAAGACCCTCTTCCGACAGGGTCAGATACACTTTTCTGTCAAGTTGTGAGGTGATGGCTGGCTGCAAATCCTGAGCGTAGGGAATGACCGTTTTTAAGGTATCGACAATTCCATCAAAGGCACTGCTATCCAGGTTCCGGATAGAAAGCAGATATTCGGCAATATTGGAGCCATCGCTATTCAGATGAATGGTTTTTACCGATCGTCTCTGTAGGCGAGGTTCGGTCATGGAATTTGGATCAAGGCGGAGAAACTGCCAGGGTTTTACGAAGCTCTTCAAGTTGGGATCAATTATCCCATCATCAATAATAAAATTAGAACGGTTCTGAAGTTTGGCACTTGATGTGGATGATTGATAGCTTTGCACTGCAATTGTATCGTAATTACCATCATCATTGATCTCGATCTTTGCCTTAAAGGTGGCAGGAGCACGCCCCTGCAGAGCAAAAGACATGGGCACCGCATCAAGTGACTGCCGTTTTCCTTTTGCTGCCGGATTATGAATATACTCAAAGCCATGCCAGGGAACCATGGCCTCATCCAATCCTTGCAGGCTGATGGTCTGCAAGGTTTCCAGGGCTTCAACAAGACTGGACTTGCCGGAACCATTATAGCCGATTAAGGCGGTAAGCGGAGTAAGTTTCAAACGACCACTGTTTCGGATGGCCTTAAAATTTTTTACCTGCAGAGAGGAAAGAGCAAGGGGGGTCATTGGACGATTCCTTTGGCAAGATCACGATAGATATTAAGGGCACCGATTCGGAAGGGATCTGGGGCGTTAGTTTTGGTGAGAATGAGGTTGTACTCATCTTCGCTCAATTTATAGATATGAGAAATACGGGCATCTATTTCCTGTTCCAAATAGTGAATTTTGCTTTGTATAGATTGTTCTTTTGCTTGCATCATCGAAAGAATATTTTCAACAAAATTGTAGATTGTTTTTTGGACACTTCCAGTAAGCGAGGCGATTGGTACCTGTTTTAGATAAATAAGCCTCATTTCATGATATCCACCTCTTACAGGTGGACTTAATTGCTTGATAAAAAAAGAGACGACAGAAGAATTCAGCGTACCAAGTAGTGCTAAATTATCCGTTGGTAAAATATATGATTTGTCATTGCTGAATTGTGATTCTTCGTCATAAACAAAATCTGGTGTAATAGCAAAATGGCGCCAAATAATTTTAGGGCGAATAAACTCTTTATAATAAGCAATATTGTCCTGAATTTCATACCACTTATACGACCCTGATTTCCGACCTCTTTTCTGTTTTGGATTATTTTTTGGCTCAAGATCATCTTGAAATTGTTCAAGATAATGTTTAATTGCAGGATACTTTTTTATATCGACCCCACGACGGGTAAATATCACATACAACCCAGCCCATTCCACCTGCCATCGTTTAATATCCCGGCCACGCAGCCATGGCTTAATTAACTCTTCTGACTTGAGATCTTCTGCTATCAGTTTCTCTCTGGTTTCCGCATCGATGACAAAGGCCTTATTCAACCCAGTTTTAATGCCATAATATAACCTGCCCTCTACATAATCATCTAAAGGCGTGCCAGCCTTTCTCAGTTTATCCATCAAAGCCAAGACTTCTGGTGGTTCCAGATTCCACCCTTCACTGGTCAAAGCCTTAACCGGGATGGGAAATCCCGTTTCCATCAAGAATTTATGTACATGATGAATTTCTTTTTCCTCGGTAAAGGTTGCAGCTTTCAGAATACTTCCGCCCTTCGGCTTAGCTTTCTGAACAACCAGGATAGCGGGATAGGTTGTGGCATCAAAAACCGGCAGGTCACCAAAATCAATAACTACCTTTGGCGTTGCCTCTGTTGTCAACAGATGACGAGTATTCACCCCATAGGCCGCCCGCATAAACTTATTGGGCGCAATAAAGGTCAGGTGACCTTTTGGACAGAGAAGGTCCAGGCCGCGTTTATAGAAATAGGTGTAAAGATCAGCGGTACCCCGATAAAACGAGCCATACTCAACCTTCAACCATGGCTTGATTTCTTTAATGCCTTCATGGCGCACATAAGGTGGATTACCGATCACCACATCGAAGCCACCGTTTTCCTGAAAAACCTCACTGAAGTTAAGCTTCCATAGAAAGAAAGACCGGGTATTGGTTTTGATGGCCTGTTCAATCCGTGCCAGAGCATCAGTCTTTCCCTGCCCTTGAAGAGTGGTACGAATCAATTCAAAGGTCAATGCCTCTATTTCCTGTCTTAACTTATCCTTCTCTACCTTTCTGGTGGCATTAAAAAATATACCTTGGAGTTTTTTCAGCTCTGCTGCCTTGTTTTCTGCAATTGTAAACAGACCGGGCTGCTGTGGTCCACTCAATCTCCGCTGCTTTTTCCTCTTGTTTATGGCATTATTGAGTTTTTTTAACTCCAGATCCAGAAGAAATTGCTCCTCCCTGCTTAGAGAGTCACTCTGATGCAGCCGAATATATTTCCCTTCTATTTTGCTCTTCTGCTCTTTTAGACCTGTAATTATCGCCTCATTATCTTCCGTCGAACCAGTCAGGAATTTTTCATCAAAGATCTTCACTCCCTCAAACTGTTCCAGCAGACTGCTGCCCTGCATAATCTTATAGTCCAGGTTCGGCAATGGCTTGATAGTGGAAAAATCATCCTCATCCACCACCAGAGACAGCCAGAGCCTGAGTTTTGCAATATCAATGGCACCACCATCTATATCCACCCCATAAATAGACTCTTGAATGCAGTGGCGTTTAAATGAATAGACTGTTTCACCACGTTTAAGATAGATATCCAATAGCTGTCTGGCCCGGACAATCTCATTCATCATACCAAGGGGAAAGGCCCCTGAACCAATGGCAGGATCACAAATCTTGATTGCAGCCAGCAGATCATCCAGCTCCCGGGCATGATCCAGGATTGTGGTCGGCAACTCTTTGCCCTGATAGCTCTTCTCACCAACCCTGCCACTCACCAGTGCACTGGCAAATTCCAGATAAATATCACTGCGTCGGATAAATTCATTCAAATCCGCCAATGGGATACTCTTTGTATCCGTTCCCTCTGCAAGATAATTGATCAGGCTTTCGCAACACATATAATGGACAATATCCCTGGGGGTATAAAAAGCACCCTTGGATTTCCGATCCTGGATATCCAGAAGGTTCTCAAAAACCTTACCCAGCATTTCAGGATCAACCGCCACTTCACGCTCCAATGGTTCATCTTCCCGAACAGTAAAATTGTACTCATTGAAAACTGAAAAGATCTCTGCAAAGACCGCATTGTCTATGCGGATATCCGTTTCCTGCCAATTGTAACCAGACATAGGTTCGAAGAGACCACCGTTCAGGAAAGGGATGCGGCAGTTAAAGCGTGAATAGAAGCTGTTGTCATGCTCCACAGCAAGAGCTTCATAAAAAAGCGGTTCCAGGATATCATCAAAAAAACTCTCATAGGCAACGATTTCCCCATCAAAGAGTTTTTTAAGAAAGTTCTTTGGCCCGCTGCCCCAGGGCAACAGATTGCCATCAGCACCTTTTCCCACTCCCAGCCAGCCTTTTTTCTGGAGGAAGTAGAGAAAAACGACCTGCCCCAGGAGTTTCTTGGCAAAGTTACCACTGCTTATATTCTTTTTGCTAAATTCTGTTTGAATTTTTACATCATTTTCCAGAATTACATCCAGTGCATCTTTCAAATTGAGAAAGAGGAGCTTATATTTGCCAAAAAATTCTTTGGTGACTGACTCAATGGAAAAAGCCTGTTCGATCTGATAGAGAGTGGGTTTACCAGCAGACTGCAACAGGGGAACCAGCTGCGTACGAGCGGTATGGTTGGGCTCATTTTCGCCCACCAGAAAAGAGTAGCGTCTGGCCGGAGTAAGTTCTTCCTTTATCCGTATTTTGCCGTTTTCAGCCCGCTCGGTGCTGTACTCCATCTTCACATAGGAAAAACGGTAGTCAGCAACATCAGGATGATAATAGGCCACCAGAGCAGCATCTTTTTCCCCACGCTGCTTTAAATAGTCTGCGACAAAATTACGCTGCATGGTTCTGGCCCGATCCAACGCAGTTTCCCGCTCAAGTTTCACAATCAGGATATCAAGGGTTTCCCCTTCCGGATCAGTGAAAGAAGCCAGGCGACTATAACTGACAATATGCTCATTAAAAGCTCTTTTTATTTGGGCTCGCCCAACATTAAACTCTTTTGATTCATCTATATCCCCCAGCAGATTACGGATAAAAAGAGTGAATGTGTCCCGGTTAAAAGCCTGATCAAATGTCTGGTCAATAAGCCGGACAGCTCCATTTCGCTCCATTAGGTTTTTCCTCCAGCCACAAGATATCCCGAAAGGATCACCTCTTTTTCAAGGAGGGCTTGACTGCCTCTCTTTTCAGCCACTGACACCGTACGAATATGCCTCCGCAACACAATCAATATCTCTAATGGCTCAACCAGTGATTCAATTTCTTTTTTGATCTTCTGAGCGATCTTTTTGGCTATGGTCCCCTGGGCAATCATCTTCCGAACACCAGCAATAAATTCTTCATCATTATCAGTAAAGGTGGGACATCGTTTAAAACCTTTTTCTTTGAGCCGTTTTTCAACATAACTTATGTTGGAGCGGCCTCCCGCAGATGCCGGGGTCATATCTGCATCCTGGTTACTGTCCAGGCTGAAACAGTGGCGGTTTGTTTCCAGTAACGAAAAATAATTGCCTGGGATTTGTGCACGCTCTGTTTCCGGTTCACACTCCAGGAGTTTTACCGCATCAAAGAAGGTAATCTCCTGAGAACAACCATGCTGGTTTCGGTAAAATTTTTTGAGCTTTCCAAGGCGAAAAAAGGTGACCAGCTGATCACTGCCGGTACCCTCCTGCTTGAAGCCAGAACGAGCTTTTTTAGGGAGCTCTTTTATTTTTTGAAACAGATCCGGCTGTTCATCCCGTATAGTGCGCATAATCTCCAGATACTTCAGCTCGGAATCCCCCTCTTCGTCCTCACCGGTATAGGAGTTTTTCCGATTTAAGGTATCAAAGAGCTCCTGGCTGCCAATCTCCTCTCCCCCTGTTAAATATTTGGCATCTTCACCCAGGATAGTGTGAAACATCTGAATCTTATGGGTTATATTTTTTTCCAGCCCCAGGTGGGCATCCGCCTGGCTGGTGGGGAAGAAGTTAAAAATAAATACCTTGGAATAACTGGTACCAAGACGGTTAATACGCCCGGTTCGCTGTAATACCCGGGTAGGGTTCCAGGGCAGATCATAATTAATGATGATATTGGCCCGGTGCAGATTGATTCCTTCTGACAGAATATCCGTGGTTATCAGGATGCGAAGATCATCTGTCTGGATTTTATTATTGGGATCATAGTTGGAGGTGATTAGATCACGGGCAATCCTGTGGTTACATGGCTTTTCATGTTGCCAGCAACGCCCCCCCTGACTTGAATAGAAGAGAACCTGCTTGGGAAACTCACGAATAAGGTTGTTATAAAGATGTTCCCCCGTCTCCTTTGATTCGGTAAAAAGGACCAGTTTTTTCTTTTTCAGAGTCTTATTTGTTTGCAACTCAAGAATCAACTGCTCAAGTTTAGGATCTTCATCAATATCCCGCCAGAGCGTATCGATCTCTTTTAAGATAGCCAGATCATGTTCAAGGTCGGGCAGAAATGACTTTTTGAAATCCTTGTCGTCATATCGTTGGGCCTTCTCTTCTTCCACATATTTTTCCAGCCTATCCAGATCATCGTTGTCCAGTAGATCGTAGACATTGACCTTTTGGCTGATATAGACTGTGCCATTTTTAAACATCTCAATAAACTGTTCATAGGAGGCAACAAAACGGCCGACAGATTTTTTAAAGGCATAAAAACTTGATTCCAGCCGTTTGACCAGCAGCCCTTTCATAAACCCACCAATATTGCGCTGCTGTTGTTTCTCAAACTCGGTGAGTTTCTTGCTACCAGTGTAATAGAGCAGTGAAGTGTAACGGGTGTAACGAAACTCCTGAAATAGAGTCATTGTGGTATCAAAAATAGACTCCACTCGTCCTTCAAACTGATAGGCGATCTTCTGTGGCTCCTGCATCTCCGGAAAGACCAGTCCCTGACTTTCCGTATCGATTTTAAAATAACGAATAACATCTGTGCGGGTACGACGAACCATCACATGTTTAAGAATTTTTTCACGGATCTCTTCAGATACTTCCTTGACAACCTGCCTGTATTCTGAACCACCTTTTCGGAGTTTTCCAAATCGTTTGCGTAAACGGTTGAAGAATTTTTCCAAATTTGGAATACCGGGAATTGTAGAGTTTTTGGGTGGCTGAAAGAGTTTCAACTGAGCAAAAATATCATCGATCTTGTTATTGAGAGGGGTTGCCGTAACCAGGATCACCTTTTTTCCACGACAGATATCCAATAGATCCGCATAGGATTGGGTAGATTCATTACGGAAACGGTGCGCTTCATCCACCACGATATAATCAAAATACTCCAGTCCCTTTTGAATGATGGTCTCCAGCTTGCCTAGAGACTCAACATGTGCGGACACGTTAAATTCAAGCAGACTTTCTTTCCAGTATTCTTGAAGAACAGGGGGACAAACCACCAAAACCTTGCCTTGCACCTGTTGCAAAAGCTGCGCTGCTATAAAAGTTTTGCCAAGGCCAACAACATCAGCCAGGAAAACGCCGTTAAACTCTTCCAGTTTTTTTAACGCCTGAGTAACTGCCTGTTGCTGATACTGCAGTTTCATGAATCCGTCTGGTAAATATGGGTTTATCCGATGTTGGGGGTTAATATCTTCCTGGAGATATTCATAAATAAGTTTCAAATAGAGTTCGTAAGGGGGGATCTTGCGAAGAAATGTTTTTTGCTCAATTGCATCAACAAACTCTGAGGAAATCTCAACAGAATCTTTCCATAACGTTTCAAATTGATCCAGGGCAAATTCGACATCGCCGCGCTGACGTAGTTCCACATTAAATTCACGGTTGGCAACTAATCCTGAATACGAAAAATTACTTGAGCCGGTAATCACAAAACCAAAATCACGATCATCCGGTTGGAACCGGCCTATATAGACTTTGGCATGAATATT
>JAOZLO010000176.1 GCA_029934775.1 Desulfocapsaceae bacterium | reverse complement strand
CATTTGAAGAAGATGTGACGCTGATTGCCGGAGTAAACGGAGTGGGGAAATCAGGAATATTGTACGCACTGTCCACCCTTTTCTCCCGCTTTCTTCCCGAGTTTACCCCATCAATATCAAAGGCCATCAGTTTTACAGATGAAGACATCTGTCATAATAAACAAATTTTGGATGTATCGGCCCAGATTGCAGTGGCAGACCAGATTTGCCATTGTGGAATACAACGTGTTTTAGCAAATGATGAAAGTGGCGATCACTGGAATCAGTTCTGGCTTTCCAAAAAACAATCAGAGGCGAAAAACTTATCCTTTGCCGAGATGATAAAGGATCGCATACTGACTGGTGATCTTGAAGCAGGCCGTACTGAAAATGTAAAAATGCTGGGCCGTCTAAAAACAAGACCAAAGCAGCCGATCGCTATTCTCTTTTCTCCCAGACGTCATCTTCCAGGTCGTCCAAAATTATTGCCAAAAACAGAAGCATTCGCAATTGCAAATGCTTTTGGCTTTGCTCTGCATGATCGTGAAGTAGAACTTCGGGAAATAATGCACTGGTTTCGGGTTGTAGAAACCGGTGGCAGTGCCGCCCACAAACATGGAGGCATCATACTTGACAAACTGCGGGAAGTTATAACTTCTTTTATCCCCGAATTCAGCAATCTTCATATTGAGGAAAAGCCCAATTTGCGCTTTATGGTGGAAAAAAATGGTACACCATTGGTGCTAAACCAGTTATCCGATGGTGAACGCGGGTTACTGGCCATGCTTTTTGATATTACCCGCCGTCTTTCCATTGCCAATCCGGATCTTGATGACCCAATAAGTGAAGGCGCAGCAATAATCTTGATAGATGAAATTGAACTTCATCTTCATCCTTTGTGGCAACGGCAAGTGTTACGACGATTTAAAGAGATTTTTCCTAACTGCCAATTTATTGCAACAACTCATTCCCCATTGGTAATCAGCGAAGTGGAAGCTCGTTGTGTTCGGTTTCTGGATCGTGATGGGAACGGGAAGATTTATGCGACTATCCCCAGTGAGGCCTATGGACTTGACGCTAATCGCATTCTTGAAGAATACATGGGGACACGAGTACGCACTCAGGATATTGACAATCGTTTGGGGAATCTCTTCGAGCTGATAGATGATGAAGACTTCGCTGCCGCCCGGAAAAACATCCAGGAATTACGCATAAGATTGGGAGAAAATGACCCGGAACTGACCAGGGCCTCCTCTCTTATTAAATTTCTGGAAGGTGCAGAGTGAAGAATATCCACAAGAACAACGAACCGGCTTCACTCGTAGAGCATCGATGTTCAGCGCACGCTGGTTATGATAACTATGGAGATAAACAGGCGTTAAGAGAGTGTCTGGTTACGGAGCAGGGTTGTCTGTGTGCCTATTGTATGCAAAGAATTCGTTCTGAAGTCGGTAAAATGAAAATTGAGCACTGGCACTGCCAATCTAATTATCCGAATGAGCAGCTGGATTATAAAAACTTACTTGGCGTGTGTATGGGTGGTGAAGGTTTTTCTCCTCATGAGCAACATTGCGATACCTGCAAGGGTGATCGTGATTTTTGTATGAATCCCACTGACCCTGCCCAGCATATCGAACAGCAGATTAAATTCTTGGGAAACGGGGTAATTAAATCCGATAATGATGTGTTGGACTTCGAGCTGAATGATGTTCTGAACCTCAACCACCCTCAACTTGTCCGTAACAGAAAGGCTATGCTTGATAGCTTCATTCAAGTATTACGCCCCGGATCATTGGGTAGAGGAGTATTACAACGCTATATCACTCAATGGACAACACCTGATGATGGAATGTTTCAACCGTACTGTATGGTGGTCGTTTATTGGCTGCGGAAAAGACTAGCCAGGACTTGACATTATGAAACCAACCAGTGAACTTGCCTTTGAAGAAACATTAACAGAAACCCTGTTGGCTAATGGCTATGAGGACGTTCCAAATAAGTCCTTTGACAGAGAACGAGCCGTTTTTCCGGAGATTGTTTTATCTTTTATCCAGACCACCCAGGAAAAGCAGTGGAAAAAACTGGAAGCATTGCATGGTGAGAATACCGGCGAAAGAATTATACAGGATCTCTGCAAATGGATGGATTCCCATGGTTCTCTGGCAACGCTGCGACACGGCTTTAAGTGCTATGGCCGTACTTTGCGGGTAGCTTTTTTTAAAGCGGCTCATGGTCTTAATGTTGAACTGGAAACACGCTATGCTGCTAATCGACTTGGCGTAACCAGGCAGCTTCGTTACAGTCCGAAAAATGAAAAATCTCTTGATGTAGTATTGAGTGTCAGTGGTATCCCAGTTGCTACCCTGGAGCTTAAAAATCCTCTTACCGGCCAGACTGTAGAAAATGGATTGCATCAATATCGGTATGACCGGGACCCACGGGAGAAGGTTTTTGAGTTTAAAAAACGTGCATTAGTACACTTTGCCGTTGATACGGAAACGGTACAGATGACTACGCGTCTGGCCGGAACAGCGACTCACTTTCTCCCCTTTAATCAGGGGAATAAAGGCGGAGCGGGAAATTTTCCAGCAAAAAAGGGGACAACCTATCGCACGGCTTACCTGTGGGAGCAGGTTCTACAACGGGACAGTCTGCTTGATCTGCTGGCCCGTTTTCTCCATTTTCAGACTGAAGAACGAATTACCGACTCCTGGAAAAAGATTAAGAAAGAAACAATGATCTTTCCCCGGTACCATCAGTTGCGGGCTGTGCGGAAATTAATTGATGCTTCAACTTCTGAAGGGCCGGGACATAATTACCTGATTGAACATTCGGCGGGAAGCGGCAAAAGTAATACCATTGGCTGGCTGGCCCACCGGCTTTCGTCTCTGCATGACCCCGAGGATAATCGTATCTTTTCCAGTGTGATTGTGGTAACCGATCGCCTGGTCTTGGACAAACAACTGCAGAATACCATTTATCAATTTGAACATCGTCAGGGTGTGGTTCTGAAAATTGATGAAGATTCACGGCAACTGGCTGAAGCATTGCAATCTGCTGTACCGATCATCATCACTACATTGCAAAAATTCCCTTTTGTATCACTCCAGTTGCTAAAAATTGCCGAGGAGCAAGAGAAAAAGGGAAGCGGTCGTTTGCAAACAAGGCAGTGTGCGGTGATTATTGATGAGGCTCATAGTTCACAATCCGGTGAAACCGCAACAACTCTCAAGGAAGTCCTTGGCGGTGAAGACCTGCATGCCGAGGCGCAAAAGAGAGCTGAAGAGGAAGAAGAAGGGAAGCTTGAAGAACTGTATCGCAGCATGGCTAAACGCGGGCAACAGGCCAACCTTAGCTTTTATGCCTTTACCGCCACTCCAAAGCACAAAACAGTGGCTGTGTTTGGTCGTGATGGGGCTCCCTTTCACCGCTATACTATGCGACAGGCCATCGAAGAAGGGTTCATTATCGACATTCTTCGCAATTATACGACATATACAGCCTACTATCGTTTATTGAAGGCCTGTGACGATGATCCGCAGGTTGAACGTAAAAAAGCAGCCAAAGCCTTGACCCGGTTTATGCGCCTGCATCCTTATAATATCGCCCAGAAAACAGAAATCATGGTGGAACATTTTAACACCATGACCCGGCATAAAATTGGCGGTCGTGCCAAGGCCATGGTTGTGACTGGCTCTAGGATTGAGGCTGTTCGTTATAAACAGAGTTTTGACCGATACATTCATGACAAGGCATATCAGATTAAAACCCTGGTGGCATTTTCCGGTACTGTAACCGATGATAAGATAGCTTCCAAGACGTATACCGAAACAGAAATGAATGAAGGCATTAGAGAAAAGGAATTGTCTGAACGATTCTCGTCTGCCGAATACCAGGTGCTCCTGGTAGCTGAAAAATATCAGACCGGTTTTGATCAACCTCTGTTACACACGATGTATGTGGATAAACGACTTGCAGGAATCAAGGCTGTACAAACCCTCTCACGTCTGAACAGGATACACCCATTAAAAGAAGATACTTTTATTCTGGATTTTGTCAACAATCGCCAGGAAATCCAGGAGGCTTTTAAACAGTATTATGAAGGGTCAGTAATGGGCGAAAGTGTTGAGCCGGAGCGTCTTTATGAAATTAAGGCTGAACTGGATGAATCAGGGATTTATTTAAGTGAAGAGATACTGAAATTTTGTGAAGTCTATTTTAAACCCAAGGAAAGGCAGAGCGCGGCTGACCATAAGCTAATGAATACTACTCTTGATCCGGCAGTTGATCGTTTTCGCAGTCTGCAAACAACAGAGGAAGAAGAAGCTGAACTATGGCGTGGCAAATTATATGCTTTTCGAAATCTCTATTCCTTTCTTTCTCAAATTATTCCATACCAGGATAGTGATTTGGAACGACTGTACACCTATCTGCGACATTTGGCTCCAAAACTACCGAAACGGACATCAGGCCCGGGGTACCACTTTGATGATGAAGTTCGGCTGGAATATTATCGTCTGCAAAAAATAAGTGAGGGATCGATCAGTTTGAACGAGGGTACAGCTTATGCTCTGGATGGCCCGAGTGAAACAGGGTCTGGTGTGGTTACCAGTGAGCCCAAGGTTTCATTTTCTAAGTTGATTAATGTTATAAATGAACGGTTTGGAACGGATTTCAATGAAGCGGATCAATTCTTCTTTGATCAGATTGTTGAAGAAGCGGTTTTGGTGGATTCCTTACAGCAGGCAGCCCAGGCTAATCCCATGGACAAATTTCAGCTTGTTTTTCAAAAGGTATTGGAATCACTATTTATCGACCGTATGGAAATGAATGAAGAGCTCTTTGCAAAGTTTATGAATGATCCTGAATTCCAGGACGCAGTTGCCAGAGGACTTGGAAAACAGGTTTATGGTCGTTTACCACAAACATGATGAGGTAAGACTGTTTTGAACGAAACTCACCCCCTCACCCCTTTTCCATCCGAATCTTTGTAGCCAATGGTGACCCTGACGGATTGCGGATTATTGAACGTTCCAACTGGAATGGTAAAGCTATGATTTTTCCACGTTCTTTATTACCAGAAGTAAAGAAACGTGAAGAATTTGGTAGAACGGGGGTTTATTTATTGTTGGGACCGAGAGAAGATGGAGAAGGAGAGCTGTTGTACATAGGTGAAGGTGATCCAGTTCGACCACGCATGGAAAACCATTTTTCTAAAAAAGATTTCTGGAATCGGGGGGTGTTTTTCGTCACCGGTCAGGAAGGGGCACTCAATAAGGCACATGTGCAATACTTGGAAGCACGGTTGATTGAATTTGCCAATACAGCAAAACGTTTACCGCTTGACAACCAGAACCATCCTAAACGCCCTACACATAATGAGGCGGATCAGGCGGATATGGAGGTGTTTCTTGGTCATATCCTACAAATTTTGCCATTACTGGGAATTTCGGCCTTTGAAAAACCAGGATCCGCAAAGGCAACTCGTAAAAGGCGGCTTTTCCTTAATGCCAAGGGGCTTAGTGCTGAAGGTTTTGAATCTACAGCCGGTTTTGTGGTTTGCGAAGGGTCTCAGGCAGCATTAAAATCAGTCCCTTCTATGAAAACCCATGTTCGAGGTATGTATGATATTCGGGAAAAGCTAATTGAGTCAGGAGTATTGCAAAAAGAAGATAATTGCTTTTGCTTCACCCAGGATTACAGCTTTAGTTCTCCTTCTACGGCAGCAGCTGTAGTCATGGGGCGAAGTGCCAATGGTCGGATTGAATGGAACGATAACAAAGGGCGTACTCTCAAAGCCATAAAGTCAAGATGTCTCCTATTAAGTTTGACGCAATTGTGCGCTGAAACTCCCTGGATTAATCGAAGGCTTTCCGGGAATTCGATCTTTTTTCTTATTATTTTACTTTTTTTCTATAAATAAGCTGGCACTTGTTGCGTTAAACTGGAGATAATTTGTGTTAAAATGTACAATTATTTGGGGATAGCGAATTGAAAAGAACGATTTATCCAAAATTGCTGGCCTGGAAAAGTAATCGCAGGCGCAAACCATTATTGCTTCAAGGTGCAAGGCAGGTTGGTAAAACATACCTTGTAGAGGCGTTTGGTGCGAGAGAGTATGGCAATTTTGTTAAATTCAATTTTGAACAGAATCCTGGTCTGGGGGAGCTGTTTAAAAAGAATTTAAGCCCTGCTGATATCATAGAAAATTTAAGCCTGTATTACGGGAAAAAGATATCGAGTCAGGATACTTTGATTTTTTTTGATGAAATCCAGGT
>JAOZLO010000175.1 GCA_029934775.1 Desulfocapsaceae bacterium | reverse complement strand
TTCGATTGAATATAGGGGGAGGTGGATGGCCTCTTACAAGGGAGAACATTGCAATGTCGATTCGCGAAAGTGCTGAACATAGTCAAGGGAAGCGACCATGATTAAGATGCTCCCTTTTATCGCCCCGTTTGCTCTCTATCTCATTTTCAGTCAGTTCTCCGGCCAGTTTCCTGACCATTTTCCGTTATTCTACACTGTCTCTGTTGTTGTGGTTGGAGTGACAACTGTTTTCCTGCTGCGTGGACTAGATATACTGAGAATGCACCGCAATGTAGTCCCGGGTATTATCTTTGGCATTGCAGGGGTCGTGTTATGGATTTTTATCAGCCGCCTGCAACTTGAACAATCCATTATGTGGATATTACCTGAATGGCTGCAGCCTTCAGAGAGGGAGGCTTTTGATCCGTTTTTGTCAATCGACAATACGGCAAACCAATGGGCATTTATTACAATTCGATTGATGGGTCTTGCTCTTCTGGTTCCTGTGGTCGAGGAAATATTCTGGCGGGGATTTCTGTTAAGATGGGTTATTTCACCGGACTGGCAGGACCAGAAACTTGGTGTTTTTACGCTGAAATCATTCCTCTGGGTTACCTTTCTTTTTACCCTGGCTCATCCCGAATGGATAGCAGCGGCAGTATATTTCAGCCTCATCAGTGTCCTTTTTTATTGGAAACGCGACCTTTGGAATTGCATCGTTGCCCATTCAACAAGCAACCTGCTTCTTGGAATTTACGTCATCTCCACCAGAACCTGGGAATTATGGTAATTCTCAACAAGAACTGAAACAGGAAAGGAATGGGATCAGCTCTTTACAATGGCGGCGTTAAAAAATGAGTCAAGCCACCAGAAAACATCTCTATTTTTTACGTTTTCCCGCAGATTACGCATTCGCAGGCTCCTTTCTTCCAAAGGCATGGTAAACGCTCTGTAAATTGCCATGGCTGTTCCTTCAATATCATGGGGATTTATTAGAATTGCATCTTGATAAAACTGCTGCGCTGCACCGGCAAATTCGCTCAGGATTAACACACCCTTTTCATCAATATTGCATGCACAGTATTCCTTGGCTACAAGGTTCATGCCATCCTTTAAAGAGCCAATAAAAGCAATCTCTGATGCCCGGTACAGCGATATAAGCTCGGTACTGTCAAGTGGTCGAAACATATACCTGACAGGGAGCCAGTCAGCTGTACCGAATATACCGTTAATCTCTCCCACAAGTTGTTCTATCTTAAGTTTCAACTCAACATAGGCTGCTATCTCACCGCGGCTTGGAACCACAAGCTGAATAAAATGCACTTTTTTATGCAATTTTGGAAAGAGAGTCAAAAATCGCTGATATGCTTTTAATTTTTCAACTATGCCTTTGGTATAATCGAGACGATCGACACCCAGCAGGTTAACATTCCTGTCATCACCACACTTTTCCTCTGCCCCTTTATAACCTCGACTCTTGTCAGCCTCAAGAATAATTTCATGGTAATCGATGCTGATGGGAAAAACTCCGATACGTACCGTTCTGCCATCAAATTGAAGCTCACTTACAGCCTCGTCAACTTCCGCCTTTGCATCAATTCCAGCATGTTGAAGTATGCTCGCAAGACAGCCGATAAAATTTCGTTTATCTTGAATTGTCTGGAAGCCGAGAACATCGTATTCCAGCATGGCGGAGAGAAGTTCAAAGCGCCATGGGCATCTTGCAAAGGTATCAATGGGTGGAAACGGAATATGCAGAAAAAATCCAATCCTGTTGCCTATATCCATTTCCCGCAAATAACCACCCACAAGAATCAGTTGATAATCATGCACCCAGAGAAAATCCAAATCATCGGCATTACGGTACACTGTTAATGCAAACTTTTTATTAACCTCTTTATAACTTTTCCAGTATTCTGGAAAAAAAAGACACTTATCTGTGGAATCATGGAAGAGAGGCCATAGAATTGAATTGGAAAAACCTTCATAATAATTCTTCACCTCGTCTGTGGTAAGCATTACCGGCTTAACACTGTACCCGGATGCTGCCGACTGTATTGCCGATAGCATGGTCTCATCAGTATCTGATTCCTGTACATAGCCGGGCCATCCAACCCAGGTGCCGTGCCGATTCTTCAGTACCGGCGCCATTGCCGTTACCAGCCCCCCGGTCCCCTTCCCCACCTCTATATTCCCGCCCTCACTCTTTTTCAGAACAAATGGCAGCCTGTTGGATACGATGACAATATGATCTTCCCTGGGGTTTTTTTTATTCACTTTTTTCCCTCCCCGGCTCATAGAGAATGTTAACGGTTAGTTGCTGACGGTTGGCTGTTAACTGCTAAAAGCTAACTGCTGACCGCTTTGACAGTAAGGTACTGTTTCTGTTCAGGAACTAAATATTCACCACAGCAACATTTCCGGGATATAACCTGATTATTTCATCTTTAATCATAATAGTAAATGGTGTTGCCTTGCTGGTCAGGCTTCTCACCTTGACATCGTGCTGAGTGATTTCAAGCTCAAGCCAGTGTTTTCTGTATCGGATATGAAAACTGATGCGGTTTATGGATTTTGGCAGAAGAGGATTCAAGATAAGTATATCACTGCGTATCTCCAGTCCTGCATATCCTCTCTGCAGAATGTCAATACATCCGGACATGGCTGCCAGGTGGATACCTTCTCTGGTGCTTCCGGTCCGGGAATCGACCATATCGGTCTCAAGTGCCTGGCTGAAGAGTTCCCAGGAACGGTCTCTTGCCTGCCGTGCTTCAATCCATGCATGGATGGTCAAGGCAAGGGATGATCCGTTTGTTGTTCGATTAAGATAATAGTTGATATTTTTTGAAATAAAATCCTTACCAATTGTATAATCAAGACGTTTGAACATTTTTTTTAAAGTCTCTGCGCTGAAGAGATAAAAAAGCATCAGCACATCTGGCTGCTTGCAAAGTTTATAATTATTGGCGCTGTCCCCTTCTTTTTCAAGAATCCTGTCAATACGCTGAATATTGCCATACCTGTTTTTATACCCATCCCAGTCAAACTCTTTTAAATCTTCATATCCTTCAAATTGACTGATAATACCATCTTCATGGAATACAATTTTCATCCTTCTACTCATCTTTTTCCATTTATCCAGCTCTCCCTCTTCAATCCAGAGCTTTTTCCTTAAATATTCCCAGTCCTGTTCCGGAATAACGTTCTGTATATTAAGCGCCTGATCCATAACAAACATGACCATTAGATTGGTATAACCATTGTTGTTCAGGCCCGGTTTATCCGCCTCGGGATACGCGTCATGATATTCATCCGGCCCCATTACACCGAGGATTTCATAACGGTCAAGTTCAGGATCATAGGTTGCAAGGCTTGCCCAGAACCGGGCAATCTCAATAGTTATTTCTCCTCCGTAAAAGGCTAAGAATTCTAAATCGTTAGTAATTTGAAAATATTGTGAGATATTATAGACGATGGCATTGTTTACATGGCGCTGCAGATAGGTGTTGTCAGGAAGCCAGCGCCCCGATTCCGGATTGAGATGCATCTGCTGGGTCTCTTCCCTGCCGTTGCTGCCACTCTGCCATGGATACATCGCCCCCCTGTAGCCTGAATCTGCTGCTGCGCGCTTTGCCTCTTTAAGCCGTCGATAACGGTACATAAGCAGGGTTCTTGTAATTCGGGGGGTTCGATAATTTAAAAATGGAAAAATGATCATCTCATCCCAGAAGATATGTCCCCTGTACCCTTCGCCGTGCCAGCCCCTGGCCGGCATTCCCACATCAATATCAAGAGAGTGTACGGACGAACTCTGCAGCAGATGAAAAATATACAATCGGATGATTTTCTGGGTATATTGCTGAGTACCTTTATTATCCAGCTCCACCTTGACATCGAATTTATGCCACAAAAGTTCCCAGGCTACAACATGGGTTTCCAGTAAATCATCAAACCCGGCTGGATCATTTACAGCGGTATCTTCTGCCTCTGACAGGCATTCATAAATACCTGTATCCTGGGAAGTATAGATACAGATCAGCTTATCCACGGTGAGCGTTTCTCCCTTACTCACATTGACAAGAAAACGTTTGGCAACATACCCGCCCGGTTTATCATCTGGAACGGATTTAACCAGATCCGATCTACCATCCAGAGAGACCTCTGTTCTCGCACCCATTGCAATATCGAGGCATGACCTGTTGGTGCGCATTTTCAAAACCATGCTTTTTTCATCGACATGTCTGCACTCAACAAGATCAAGATGTGACTTGCCCAGGTCCCGGTAACGCTTGACTCCCCGGTTTGTCACCCTGCCTTCAATGGCAGAACAGATCTCTATTTTCCCCTCCCAGTTCAGCGGTGTTATAACAGTCCTCAATGCAGCCCGGTGCATGAGCTTTCCATGGACAAATGAGTGCTGAAGAAGAATTGTCTCTCTGTTTAGCTTATCCCGGAAGCGTATGGTGCGGTGGAGTATCCCTTTTTTTATATGCAGATATTGTCGATAAAAAAGAATCTTTACATCATTTAACTGGAACCACTCCTCCCCAAGGACACGGAAATTGAGACAGAGCCAGTTGGGAATATTAACCAGATCCTCATTCTCGATGATTCTGCCCGCTATTTTTGTCTTAAGGCGATTATACCCTCCCGCAAGATATGTGCCAGGATAGTGCACATCATCAGCTTCTGCCTCAGGTGCTGCCCCCCTGGTGACAAAATAGCCGTTTCCAAGAGCGCTCAGTGCTTCCCGCCTTCCTTCATCTTCAGGATCAAATCCCAGGTATATCTGGCCCCAGCTGGTCCCTTTATCAAGGCCGGAGGAAAGTCTCTGCAAAAATTGCCATACCTGTTCCGGAGAATCTATCCTGAAGGAAGCCCCTGTAGCCTGCAGCCCGGAACCCAGGGCAATACCTATCCCTATCTGAGCGACAGCCTCAAAATCATCTTTATTTATTATAGCATCTCCAAAAAATATGGGGCAGATGCTCTGGCTGGTAAGATTGTGTTTTTCCAGAACTTCGAGGCCAACACCGTCGGTATAATAGATGCTGTCAATCTTAAGCTGTTTTTTTACCTGCTCAGAATTTTTCCGACTTGCAATAAAAACTGTGAATTGATCTGCCAGAGAACCAAGTATTTTTTTTAGATCCCGGTAAAACGAATCATTTTCAGAAAAAGATGCAATATGGGAGAGAATGCTGTCATAATCCAGAAATATGACTATCTCTTTGCCGCCTATCTGCCCCATAATTCGGCCAAATGACTGCAGTGCATGGGGAAGGTTTTCCAACAGCACACCGACCCCGATTTCGGAAAGATCGCCTACTACCAGGTCGGCTCCTCTCTGTTTGAGCTGTTTAGCCTGATCACCGCGGTTAACACCAATAACAAGTCCAAAACCGCCTTTTGCTCCAGCCTCAACACCAGAAAGTGCATCCTCCACTACCAGACACCTGGTTACATCGGCACCCAGCACACGGGCAGCTTCAATAAAAATATCCGGCTCAGGTTTACCGGTAAGCCCAAGGCCCTCTGAAACCACACCATCCACCCTGGTATCAAACAGAGCTTCAATATTTGCAGCTTTGAGAACCGGAAGACAGTTTTTACTTGAACTGACAATGGCTGTTCTGAACCCGTTCTTCCTTAATTGTCTTATGAGATCAACGGTGGATTCATAGACCTTTACGCCCTCCTTTTTCAGTAAATCGGAGAACAGCTGGTTTTTTCTATTGCCCAGTCCGCATATGGTTTCCTCATCAGGCGCATCCTCGACAGAACCATAGGAAATATCAATGGAACGGGAGACAAGAAAGTCCTGAACTCCCCTGTAGCGTGGTTTCCCGTCCACATATTTTATGTAGTCATCCTTAATGTCAAAAGGCAGATAAGATCCGGTACCACCCCTCTTCTTCAAATATTCATCAAAAAGGTTTTTCCATGTAGTCGCATGGGTATCTGCTGTTCTGGTAACCACACCATCCAGATCAAACAGGACAGCATCATACTGTTCGGGATTGATTGTCAGTTTTCTGGTTGCCATAAAAATCCTCGTGATAATTTTTCCAAGTTTCAGTGACTCTTGCCGCAGCAATAAAAAAACCGGACCACCTTTTAAAAAGGCAGCCCGGCTATCTTCCAGAAGACTATCCGAGCCTCCTGGGATCCGTGGCTTTCCGTCCCTGTCTTACGACAGGTTTGGCTTTATCTTTTTTTTACATACCTGGGACAGAATAACTTTGACAGGTAAATGCAAACTCCGATCTGAATAGTCC
>JAOZLO010000174.1 GCA_029934775.1 Desulfocapsaceae bacterium | reverse complement strand
TCTTCCAGAAAGGTGATAAAACTCGGTTGGAGTAAATGAGCTTTGCGGATGGTTTCACTGTCACTGTTCACAAGAATCAAAATTATACGAAAATCATTAAATTCGTTTCTCAGTGTAACCAGCTTGTCTAACTCCTGTTTGTCGGCAACAAAGAGGATGATCAGGTCTCCACTGCGCAGCTTGAGAGCCAGGGGGGAAAGAAAAAGCGAACCTTCAGGGAGGATCGTTATGTTTTCGAGTTCAGAAATCCCAAGAAGCTTCTTTAAATAGTGTTTTCCAGCAGTTGACATGGTGCTTGCATAAAAAAAGATATTCATGCATCCTCCTTTTTCTTTATCTTAAAAAGTTTGCCTGTTTTTTGCACTTCAGGAGCACAAGCCACTTCTCCCTCCTTTGCTCATACAAGCAGGAAATATGCCAACAGTAGCAAGAAAGGATAAATAAGATGAAAACACTATATTATTCAATGGTTACATGAGAAGTGGCGAAGGGAAGTGGGCAGGCGGGGGTTACTAAGAGAACCATTGTCTACTTTTCTGGACAACCAGGGGTTACTTTTGTGACCATTGGTTGTAAAAAGCAGAAAAAAATAAAGGGGGGGATAACTCAGGAAGAGCTGTTCAATTCATATTTTTCACGTAACTGATAGAGGCGGGTTCTTGAAAGTTGTGAGACTTGACAGGCAATAGTAATATTCCCTTTGGCGTATCGCATGAGATCGTGGATGTATTTTTGCTCATAAGAGCTCTTATAGTCTTGCCATGGTGGCGGGGCAGAAGATTCACCTGCTGAAGCAGGAGAGTCGGCGGCGGAGGGTCGTGACTGTATCGCAGCCTGGGCCAGGCGGATACGGAAATGTTCTGGCAGATGATAGGCAAACAATGTGGGTGTCTGTACTGTACTGGCAACAACCTGCTCCAGGGTCTGCTGTAGTTCTCTTACATTACCGGGCCAGTCATAGGCAACAAGATGCTCAATAAAATCGGGTGCGATTCCTTTGTACTCCAGGTTTGATCGGTCACATATCCGTGCAAGGAAGTATCTGGTCAGGAGTTTGATGTCCTCTTTTCTTTTTCTAAGGGGAGGAGGAGTAAAGAAAAAAGCATTCAGACGATAGAGTAAATCGCTTCGAAACGTCCCTCTTTCTATGCAGTGGGCAACATTACTGTTTGTTGCTGAAACGATTCTGAAATCACTGTTTTCTTCTCTGGTAGAGCCTACCGGTCGGTAGGAATATTCCTGCAGAACACGTAGAAAATTTTTCTGAATGGATAAGGGAAGTTCTCCCACTTCATCAAGAAACAGGGTGCCTCCATCGGCAAGACGAATAAGTCCTTCCCGATCGCTGTCGGCCCCTGTAAAAGCACCTTTCACATGTCCAAACAGTGTACTTTCAATAAGATTTTCAGGCAGGGCTGCACAGTCAACGGTTATAAAATTTTTTCCTGCACGCTTACTGTTCTCATGGATTGCCCGGGCCAAAAGCTCTTTCCCGGTTCCTGTTTCACCCGTTATCAATACACTGGCATCAGAAAAGGCAGCCTGTGCCACCTGATCAAGGCATTTTGTAAGGAGTTGACTGTTGCCGATGATATTGTCTCTTTTCAAAACAAGAGGAACCTTGTCTCCCCTGGTTTTTTCTTCCCTGTACTGGAGTGCCCTGGTTAAATGCAGGAGCAGTTCCCGGATAACATTCGGCTTTTCGATATAGGCCCAGGCGCCGCTTAGAATGGCTTTTTCTGCGCCAGCTTCATCACCTTTTCCGGTGATAATGATAACCTCCGGTGATGATGATGCGGCCTTAAATTCTGCCAGGTACTCTAAACCATTGCCATCAGGCAACTGGACATCAAGAAAGACGACGTCATATTTTCCTGCAGTGACCTGTTTTACTCCTTCAGTAAGCGTAGAGGCACAGCTCGCCTGGTGACCCGATCGCTGTAGTTGGCTGACAAGCATTTCCTGCAGCACCACATCGTCATCTACAACGAAAATTTCAGCCATGGTTGAGCACCTTTCTGACAGTTATTGCCAGCTGATTTTTTAATATTGGTTTCAGGATGAATTCCATAATACCAAGAGATTTAGCCTGTTCTTCGTCCATTAACTCACTAAATCCTGTACATAAGATAATTGGAAGATCGGGTTGTATTGTCAATATCTTTTTTGCCAGAACAGCTCCGGTCAGATCGGGCATGGTCATGTCTGTTATAAGCAGGTCAAAGCTGCCTGGATTATCGGTATAGGCTTCAAGTGCTTTAACACTGCTGGTAAAAGCAGTAGTTGTATATCCCAGACTATCCAGCATACGCAGCATCAGATCAACAATAGTCGGTTCGTCATCGACAATCAATATCCGCTCATTTCCATGTGGCAACTCTCTGGTCTGGATAACTGATTCAGGCAGAACCTTCTTATCAATGAGTGGCAGATATATATGAAAGACAGTTCCCTGTCCTGGTTGACTCTCAACAGTAATCGCCCCCTTGTGCTGTTTGATGATTCCATGGACTACAGCAAGTCCAAGCCCGGTTCCTTTTCCTATTTCCTTGGTCGTAAAAAACGGATCAAAAATCTTCAATTGGGTCAGTTTATCCATACCACTGCCTGTATCACCTATTGCAAGGTCAAGATAGTTTCCTGGTTCCAGTTGCAGGCTTTCGGTAAAGTTTTCTGATTCTGTGCTAATTTCAGATAAGGAAATGGCCAATGTCCCGTTATTATCGGCCATCGCATGCTTTGCATTGGTACAGAGGTTCATTATTACCTGGTGAATCTGGGTAGGGTTGGCCAGAACCGGTCTGCAATTCGAGTCTATATTTTTCTGTATCAGTATGGTCGAAGGCATGGAGGATCGCAGGAGCTTGAGAGTTTCTTCAATAACTGGCTGAATCTGTATTGTAGAGAAATCTTCTTCTCCCTGCCGACTAAAAGTAAGAATCTGCTTTACCAGACCTTTGGCTCTGTTCCCGGCTTTGATCACCTGGTCGATATCAGTTCTTACAGGATCATCGGCAAGCAGTTGTGTTCTGGCCATTTCCCCATAGCCAAGAATGGCTGCAAGAATATTGTTGAAGTCATGGGCGATACCACCTACCAGGGTACCGATAGCTTCCATTTTCATGGCCTGTCGTAGCTGGTTTTCAAGGGATACTTCCCTGCTCACATCACGTTTTACAGCAACAAAGTTGATGATCTGCCCTGCACTGTTTCTCACTGGAGAGATGTTGACTTCTTCTTCAAACAGGACACCATTTTTTTTCTTGTTGATCAGGTGGCCCTTCCACACTTCGCCACGTGAAAGGGTGGACCACATTTTTTTATAAAAGCTGTGATCATGGTTGCCACTCTTGAGGATACGGGGATTCTGGCCAATAGCTTCTCCGCGACTATAGCCGGTGAGTCTGGTAAACGCAGAATTGACATACTGAATACTCCCTTTTGTGTCTGTAATAACCACAACTTCGGATGCCTGGTCAATGACGGCAGCCAAACGCATTCTGTCTTCTTCTGCAAGTTTTTGTTCGGTCACATCACAGGCCAGGGCAACAAAACGCTGTCCACTCTCCATTTCCACAATATCGACGCGAACTTCCACCGGGAATAGTGTACCATCTTTGCGGTGATGCTTGCCGGATACTGTTATTGGCCATTTTGAAGCAGATTCCTCTGCCGTGATTTCTAAAACCTTTTCATTTGTAAATTCTTGGTCTATATCTGTAACTGACAGCTGCAGGAGTTCTTCTTCTGTATAACCTAAAGCTGTACAGGCCTGCCTGTTGACAAGCTCAAACTTCCCCTGTCTGTTAAACATGAATATTGCATCAGCAGCATTTTCAACGAGTCGTCGGAAACGATTTTCGCTATACCTGAGCGTCTCCTCTGTCTGGTTTCGTTTTTCAATGCTCGTAGTGAGTTCTCTGTTCAGGCCGACAAGTGAACGGTATCGCCAAAATGTCATGACAAAAACAGTTATCAGCAAAGAAATGGCGCTGGCTACTCCAATTTTTTTCCCTGTCCAGTACGTCTGGTGCCCGCCAAACCATCTATCATGAAATGTATGAAAAAGTGAATCTCTGTCTCTTCTTAATTCTCTTACATAGGCATCTATCACATCCAGTTTTTTACGATGACGTCCATTTTTGGGTGCAGTGTAATAGGCGGAGAATGGACTGAAGACGATGGGCGTTTTAAATCTGTCAATGGATCCCTGTCTGTCAAAATGGTATATGTTATTTATAGCTATGGCATCCAGCGTTTTTTCATGGAAAGCACTGAGGATTGACTCGTAATTATCAAACTTCACATACTGAGCAGAAATATCAAATTGTTTTAAAATATCTTGTAATGCCAGAGTAATTTTCTTTTTTTTCCTCACGCCAATATTTTTATCTTTTAAATCGAGAATGCTGATAATTTTTTGGTCATGGGCGTAAATTGTACCCCAGAATGTCCATATCGGTTCCTCAGAAAAGTTGAGAAATTCCAATCTACCGGGACTCCTGCCCAGCGAGGGCATGAGATCTAACTCATGAGATTTGAGGAGATCAAAACATTCTGTAAGTTCGCAGTTTACGTACTCTATTTCCCATCCTTCTCTCTCTGCGATATAATCAAGAAGTTCTACAAATAAACCTTTTGGTTTATCTTCAAAATAGACAACAGGTTTATTCTGAAATATACCTACTTTGACAGGCTCGTTTGCCCATATCTCGGAGGGAATCCCTGTGATGGCAGTAATGAGGAGAAAAAATGCAGTGAATGTAAATCGGATCATAGAAAAATGTGGCCTTTTTTGCATAACTTTGGTGATTTTTACTGTTCTCTGTAACTGCGGATGCATCAATCTTATAGGGAGGGAGATCGGAAGTCAAACCGGGTAATCTATTTTTATCTCTTTGCCTGTAGTTTTTTCATAACTGGATTAATATGGGAGCAGGGGACTGCAACCAGGCATTTTCCACAGACATCTGCATATCCAACCGAACTGTGCCGGTCTACATTTTTCAATAACATTTCATAGCATTTGAAACGGTCAAACGACTTTTCAAAGAGTGCTTCATTGACACAATTTTTAGTACATTTTTTACAGGTTCCGTCATATTTGTACAGACAGGCAGGTTGATCGGTGCGGCTGTCCGGTTCTATCTCTGCAGCCGTGATAAAGCTGCCGATCCTGCCACAACATCCTTTGTCCGTAATCAGCATATTGTTCAGACCAAAGTTTCCAATTCCAGCGATGTAGGCAATATGCCGGTGTGACCAGTCGCTGATCAATTTTTTTTCATCCCAGTTGTGTGTTGCCGGAATGGTGAATGATTGATGTCCCTTTGCCTGTAAAAAGTCTTTCAAGTATGTGCTGAGTTTAGCAATCAGTACATTTGTTTCTATATAGGCAACTGCCCATTCTTTAGAACTCATACGGTTTTTTATGTTGGTTGCCGTAAGGCTTTTGGGAAAGGGAAGAAAAAAAGCAATTGTAGTTTGCGCGCTGGCAAGAAAATCTTTTGGCATAGCGTGGGTCGGGCTTACTACAGATTTCAGCTCAGCAAACAGAGGGTCATCTGCTGATGCAAAACCTATGATTGGAGTTCCCCATTTCGTACTGATATCACAGTTGTTTTGATAGTTTTCGGCAAAGTTTTGAATTTCATTAATAATTGTTTTTTTCATGTTGAACTCATAAATTGAAGTTTGAGTGTACCTTTATCTTTGCAGGGATAATGGAGGCATCGGTTTTTTACGGTACATAATGCCCTTCGGGCAGGCTGAAGCTTTTTAGGCTGTCAGGCTAACTGCCTACTGCCTGCAGTCTGTCTTTTGCTTAAGGAAAAGGGGTGAACATCTGAACTTCGCTAACCTCCATACTTGTAACTGTTTTTCAGTTACATGAACTTATAAAGGGGGATTGAACTGAGTTACAATTATCCCGGATTATGAGTGCCAAGTAGTTTCAAGTTTTATCACAATGTGGCCAATATTGCAAAATATGCCCCCAAAATAGGTATATATACCTATATGATTTATTTTGATATTTTGATACAATAAACTTATTTATTCGTTCAGAAGCGAGAGGCAAACCTCTATGGGGGTAATAAGTAATCACATATTTAAAAAATCCTTTCTTCAGTTTCTTACCTGTTTTTACAGGGTTACAGTAGTAAGGTACTAAAAAGAGTTTTCATATGGTTGATAGAGCTAAATATGAAGAGTTGGAGAAAAGGATTCTGGAGTTTGCAGAACTGCAGATGACGCTGCAGGAAAGTGAC
>JAOZLO010000173.1 GCA_029934775.1 Desulfocapsaceae bacterium | reverse complement strand
GAGGAGTGTCTTTGAGCTGTAAGGAGGTTGTCCCCGAATAGAGAGTGTCTCGTTCCTCTCTTTTTTCCAACAACTCGTCGAGAGAAATTGAACTGTTTCCAAGCCCGTAGTCACAAGAGAGATAGTACCAGTCCTGATCTTCCTGAAATTCATGGATGATCAGAGTATCTGGAAGAACCTTGACCTGAAGTTTAAATATCTTCTGGTCAACTCTATTGTCTGGATGACTGAGAGCAGCTCGGTTCACTTTTAAAAAATCATGGAGTTCACTGTCAGCAACCACAAACGCCAAATCCTGTTCAATAAAGTCAAACAGGGGGGTGGCGGCTTGTTTTTTCCGGAGCCGTGATACTTTCCCTTTCGGATCATATTTATTCAAAGGAAGAAAACCCTCTCCGGGGAAAAAATAACTTTTGCCAAACTTCCTCTCTGAAATTTCCGAAAGAAGGAGGGTTTGCCGACTATCCCGCCATAACAGGGGATTTACAGTTATTTCTCCTTTTTCATCCATCTTGACCTCAACCCCCTGTCGTGCAGGCTGAAGGATAGAAAAACCAGATTCCCTGCAGCCCAGCTGCCCTAGAATTTCCAAAGTACGATGCCTGGGGAGAAAAATTTCCAACAGATCGGCAGTCTGTTTATTCTTAAAATAAAACATGAAAAGCCCGGAGTCTTTTTCATAGGAAATACGGGGTAATTTTTCTACACCGAACCCATAAAAAAGAGAACAGAGCCTACTCCAGATAGAGGTGTCACGATTGAGAGCCCGGCTGGACGAACCCGCTGCAACAAGCTCCCTTTCCGTTTCACTGAAAGAAATTTTTTGAGCAGTTTTATAAAGTTTGAGAATCTCTGGCGGGGTTGATTCCTGGTCAAATATTTCCCATGCTATAGCCGTTGAAACAGAAAGTTGGGCCTGAACTCCTCCTTCCATTGCTGTTCGTTTGATACAAATTTTCTCTTCATCTGAAGTGCATTCCAAATGTCCTTTTTCCCTGGACAGCCAATCATGAAGAAACCCAGAAAGTTTTCCCCACCAGGAATCCCGAAAGAGGAGAGGCATGGGGGAAAAGGGACCATCAGATTGTTCAATCAAGCTCAAAAGACAGAGGGCTGCGACATGTTTGCACCGTTTACTATGGCGGGAAGGACCACATAGTGAGCAGTGCTCGGTCTTAAGGGTGAACCCCTGGTATAATCGGCTGTTTTTTTCAAAAACGATTGTGAGTGGGTATTTGTCTTGAAGAAGGGCTCCTGCTGTATGGCGATAAAAAAAATAATGCGTCAGTTCATTTTCACGAAGAAGGACAAGGCCTTCTTCAAGAACATCATTTTTAAACCAGGGGGCTAAACATGCAGAGACTGCAACTGAAAGATGTAATGCAACTTTTGATTGAGAGTTGAAATTATACATTCTGGATTCTTTAACAATTTTTGTCCACTTTTGCGCAGTGGATCTTTTGAGTTTACTCGCTATGACAAACTTGATTTCGCCCGTTTTCTTTGGCACGGTATAGAGCTTTATCTGCTCTATTAATCAGGGTAGTGCCATTATCTCCATGTTGAAAGGCTGCAACACCAAAACTCACAGTAATCCTCTCGGGTTCTGAAAAATCAAATTCTTCAATCTTACTGCGTAATTTATCCGCAAATATTGCTGTCTGAGCAAGAGAAACTCCCGGCACCTGAATCACAAATTCCTCCCCGCCCCAGCGCGCAAAAACGTCGGTTTCACGAATATTGGCTCCAACAAGCTTGGCAAGACGTTTCAGGACATTGTCGCCTGCTGAATGGCCATAAGTATCATTTACTCTCTTAAAATGGTCTATATCAAAAATAATAACCGATAGAGGCGAGCTGTAACGTTCAGCTTTTGATATTTCAGTTATTAATGTCCTGTCAAATTTTACACGGTTATAAATCCCGGTCAAAGCGTCTGTTGTAGCTTGCGTTTCCAGGAGTTTATTTATAGTTTCCAGAGATTGTTCGTATTTTTTCTGTTCAGTAATGTCACGAAATGCGATAACTGCGCCATCCAGTTTTTCATCTTTAAAAACAGGTCGACTGGCAATTGTTACCGGCATCAAAAATCCTGATTTGCAGGTAAAAGCCCCCTCATCGTCATAATTTATGCCGATGCTTATAGCATCAAAAAGTAGATTTTCAGCAGGCTTGTATAAAGTCCCATCCAGCTGTTGTTTATGAATAACTTCCTGAATCAAAACATTTTCAATTTCACTGGAACTGTAACCAAGCAACCTGTTCGATTCAGGATTTGAAAAAATGATTTTCCCTGAATAATCAACGAGAAAAACTCCTTCTCCAAGCACTTCAGTTATTAATTTAAACTGCTGCTCAATAATCTTCTTCTCACGGATGGAGTTGATCATAAGATTAAAGGAATTTGAGAATTCACCAAGAAAATGTACCTGCTGGCTCAGATCACCCGCTGCAACTTGATTTGCCTGCCATGTAAGATGCGCCAGACTTGACTGCAATCCTTTGAGAGGCATTGCAAAAATATTGGTCCGGGATGCCTGTGCTTTGAGGTCACCTCGAGCCAGTAACTCGGCGTACCGGTATGATTCATTGATCATATCAAAAACAGCTGACAGCCGACGACAGATATCTTTTAATCCATCATCGACAATATCTTCCGGATCAAAAGGAAAAGAGAGGCCTTCCGCCCCGATGCCATTACGCATAGCTTCTTTAAAACAGGTACTGATTTCTACCAAAACCTGGTTTGCATCCATTTCAACCCTCGATTGGTTTCACCTCAAAACGGCAGGTTCTATCACCGGTAGCCCAGCAGTCTACTTCTTTGACAGTAAATTTCTTCCCTGTGTACTGTTCGAAGATACCGGCAATGAATCCTTCATCGTAGTCGCAGACTGACTCACCGAAGATTGGTAATCCTGAACAATCCAGATCTTCGGCCACGGTCAGCACAAATTTCAACTGATCCATATCAGCCTCTTCAACCCGGAGAACCCCAACTTTTAGAGCCACCAGTTTATCCTTCAGATCAGCAATAAATGCATTAAAGGACAGACTGGTATCCAGGACATTGTTGCAAAATTCTTTACCGGCGAGAAGACCGGCCTGAACGAACAACTCCACGGCTCGCTGCTTACCGATTTCCTTGGACAAAACATCTTTGAACGTGTACTGCATAAGCCGGTACACTATCACTGAAGTTTCCTCCCCAAGGTTCGGGCGGCCCACAGCGAGATCTCCAAGATCTGTCCAGTTGAAATTATAAACGTCACCCATAATCAACACCTCCTATGCTCTGAAACTTTGACAATCAAAATACAACAGTGTCCAGTTAGAAGATTGCAAAGCAACGAAAAACAGATTCATGTACAACTTTGGGGAACGTCATCCATAAATCCTCCTGCAAGATCTACACCGGACACTACTGATTAAAATAAGATGTGGTTCAAATCAGCTATTCTCATAATAAAGTTACTCTTCATCATATACTTATGCAAATTTTTCTAGAAAAGTAGGAATCAATCTTATATGGTAACCGCATTATTTTTGATATCCGGACATGATAATCTAGTAATATTTAAACTTCACATAGCATCTTAAAAAAGGGACTTTATTTTGAAATTGAGATCATTTGTAATTACAGCAGCTGTTTGTGCATTTCTGATGTTAAGTACAGCCCAGGCTGCAACGACCTTGCAGGTAATCGGGCGTAGTCCCTTTTATCAACCACCACTCACTTCGGTAGATGATCTGAAGAAGATGGTCCAGACTGAGGAAATGGATGTCAAACGCGGTTTTGATTTGACACCACAGGCGGATCTATTTCCCGTATTTATAGATCAGGTTATGAAAGCAGAAATCGAAACGGTTGCATTTGAAAAAGGATCGAAGTTTGAGTGGATGCTCTATAAGAAAAAAGGCAAGGGAGCTGTTCGCGTCGTTAAGGATGTAACCTGGGGAAGCGAAAAACCTTTTACCGGGTATAAATTCTATATCGATAAGGATGGAAGCCGCTACACTTTTGCCGTCCCTCTTGGTTGCGGTAATATTGCATATATGGGAATGAAAGCAATACCTGTTGTGGCGGTTGCACCTCCGGTAGTATCAACACCGGTAGTGGTGCAAAAAGCAAATCAGCCACCACGATGCAATATGGTTGTGACCCCTGCCAAAACATTCTGTGGTGAAATGGTCACTATTGACGCTACAAGCTCCACTGACGCCGATGGGAATGTCGAAAAAATGTCTGTTGCATTTGTTGATAACCAGGGACAGGTTGTCAGTGAAAAGACTGTAGAGGGTCCTGTTTTACGAACTGAAGTTGCAATGCCTTGTGGAAACAATACATTGAAAGTTACTGTCACCGATAATGATGGTGAAGATGGTGCCTCACCTGAATGTACAGCCGATGTTACCGGAACCAGCAGGGTAGGCTTTCTTGCAGATGTTGGTTATTCCCATCAGTTTGATCCCGGCCATTACCTTTTTGGAAGAATAGGCCTCGAATACAAGCTCACCGAAGATTGGTCTCTGCTTGGCTTAGTTGGTGGCGCTGCACAGGTTGACGGCCTTGACGGAGAAAGTGCATTTTTAATCGATGCTCTGGCCGAATACAAATGGTCAAGATACTATGTTGATTTTGGTGTCGGTGGCTGGATTACTGATGGTGATGATGACAACCCTGCTGAAAACAGTCAGCTGGATCTGATTCTTGGTTTGGGAGCACGCGTTTACGGTGAACCTGATGCGTTCAACACCTCTCTCTTTGTTGAAGTACGTTCTGCCACAGACGAACTCGACGAGATTGGTGACTATGGTCGATTCGGATTTGGCGTCAGATTCCGTTTCTAATAATCTGTTGATACAAGAGGCTGTCCGAGAATGGTATTCTCGAACAGCCTCCTGGTTAAACAGCAACGCTTTGCCCATGGTACGGTACCACCACATCAAACCCTTCCTGGCGGAGATATTCCGCGAAGGCCAGGGACTGCTCTTCTTCTCCATGGACGAGAACTATTTTTTTAATCCTGAGATTTGATTCCTTTAACACCCTTGTCAACTCATTGCGATCTCCATGCGCACTGAATCCGCCAAGAGTGACAACTCTTGCCTTTAGTGGATATTCCTTATTATAGAATCGAACCGAAGGTGGTGTCCCTTTTCGCCCGTCTGCTGCGTACTGTTCCCCCTTTTTCTGCAAAAGTCGACCAAATGTATTTTCTCCCATATACCCGACAATGAGAACGGTATTACGTTCCTCATGAATTTTATGTCGAAGATGATGCAGTACCCGTCCTCCTTCGCACATTCCTGACCCTGCGAGAACAATATGAGACCGGGTATCCCGGTTGAGTGCCATGGACTCCTCCACGGACTGTACAAACTTGAGTTGTTCAAAACTAAAGGGGTTAATCCCTTTTTCAAGGAAAGTTGCATGAGTCTCCTCGTCAAAGGTCTCCGGGTGCTCACCAAACACATGGGTTATATTTGTTGCCAGGGGACTATCAACATAAACAGGTCTCCGTGGAACTTCACCCGCCAGATAAAGCTCATGAAGATAATATATCAACTCCTGGGTGCGACCGTATGAAAAACTCGGGATAATCACCGATCCTCCTCTATCAAAAGTCTCTATAAGAACTTTTTTAAGAAGAGGCTTCATATCAATAACCGGATCGTGGAACCTGTTGCCATAAGTAGATTCCATTATCATCAGATCAATATCTCGATGTTCCTCTGCAAAATTTAGGGCCGGATCTTGAATTATCGGTTTGTTAAATCGACCGACATCACCGCTATACATTACAGTTTTAATGTCACTCCCTCTTCTATGCTGCAGCACCGACATTGCAGATCCAAGAATATGACCCGCCTCATAAAATGTACAGGTAAGATCCCTGCCAATTGTCACTGGAAGTTCATAGGGTACTCCATTAAAATAATCAAGAGACTCCACCGCCGCACCCATCGTATAAAGAGGGCTGACTATTTCAAGCTGATGTTCCCGCAGCAGTTTTTCAATTGCCTCGGTTTTCAGTTTGTGAGGACCGGATTTCAATAATTCTTTTGTCTCCCGCAGTTCTTCTTTTGAGATCTTTTTTTTGCCATTTCTCGATTTGAGTTTTGCCAGAAAATGTTTGGCAGTTTTGTAGTTCAGATAGGAAGCATCACCTTCCTGTATTTTGGCAGAATCTTTCAACAGATATTCACAGGCGTGGGCGGTAGCTCTGGTACAGAAAATGCGTCCGTTAAAATCCCCCTGAGTCATCAGAGGCAGGA
>JAOZLO010000172.1:2780-6307 GCA_029934775.1 Desulfocapsaceae bacterium | reverse complement strand
CATAAAAAATTACAATGATGTTGTTTGCCTGATGAAGTGCCGAGCTTTTTCGGCATACTCCAAAGGGTTGGATTTATCCGGATCCTGTTCAGCTTCTACTATAAACCAGCCCTTGTATTCAGAATCTGCCAGGGTCTGAAAAACAGGCAGGAAGTTAATCATCCCATCACCGGGAACGGTAAAAACACCCGCTTTGACTGAATCCAGAAAACTCATTTTTTCGAGCTTAACTTCCTCTAAAACAGATTTTCGGATATCTTTCAGGTGGACGTGATGGATTCGAGACAAATAGGTCTTCACCAACTCCTGAGGAGAATCCCCTGAATAGGTGATATGTCCCGTGTCCAGCAGCAGGGAAACCCACTCGGCATCGGTAATTTCCATTAACGTATCAATCTCATTTCTTGTCTGTACTCCTGTTCCCATATGATGATGAAAAACAATTTTCATATTTTTCTCATGGGCAATTTCCCCAAGCTTTTCCAATCCTGCTGCAAGTTGCTCCCACTGCTTTTTATTAAAAACAGGTTTTGTTTCAAAAACAGATTGTGCTTTTCCCTGAACAGAGTGCCCGCATTCACAGACCACAATAACCTTAGAGCCCATCTCACAAAGAAAATCACGATGCTTTATAAAATCCTCAACAGTTTGTTCCTCTCTGTTTTCTGTAAAGAATGTACTGAACCAGCCACTGGCGAGCTGTAATCCTCTTGGATTCAGCTGGGCTTTCAAAGCCTCTGGTTCCCGTGGAAATTTGTTGCCAAGCTCGCATCCGATAAATTGAGCCTGTGCCATTTCATCCAGACACCGCTCCAGGGATATATGACCACCCAGTTCCGGTAAATCATCATTCGTCCATGCAATGGGGGCAATACCCAGTTTAATATTTTCTTGATCCAGCATTACTGACTCGCTAGTTAGTGCCTGTCCATAAATGGCCTTTTTACCCTAACTATTCGTTGCTCTCAAAATTTAATCCTCAACATATCAAATATATGCCTGCGGCTAAATTTATCGGGCGCCTCTATTTAGAGTAAAAATTCTCATCTATGGACAGACACTAGTTAATATTTTTTTGCTTTTGCAACTTCAACTCGCATCTTTTTATGAGATTTTACAACCTCATCACAAACCGAGACTTCCGGAACACCTACGTGCCACCATGAATCATATCCCCGGCTCATTGTTCCGGGTAATACTTTCACCTCAATAAGGGTTGAGACTATTTCTCTTTTCGCAGCTTCCAGGGCTTGATCAAGCTCGTCCAAATTCTTTGGCGAGTAGGTTCTCGCCCCAATGCTCCGGGCATAACCTGCAAAGTCAATGGGAATGTAGTCGCCGGTCAAACGATTATTTTGCGGATTCCGATAGCGCAACTCATTACCAAATCCAGCACTGCCATTGTCCATCTGGAGATTTTTGATACATTGAAAACCATGATTATCAAACAATACAATCGTGATCTTGCGGTTTTCCTGGATACTTGTGAGTAGTTCTGAATGGAGCATTACATAACTTCCATCCCCCACTATCACATAAGATTCCGCTCCCTCATCCAGGGCCATCTTCACCCCTAAACCCGCTGCCACTTCATACCCCATGCAGGAAAATCCATACTCCATATGGTAGGTATTTGTTGAAAAACATCTCCACAAACGATGCAGGTCCCCGGGCAAACTTCCAGCTGCATTGATGACCACATCCTTTTCACCGACAAACCGGTTGAGTCGTCCCAAGACTGTTGTTTGAGCATTCCCTGCTGGCAGTTTAATGTTGTACAGGCGATCAACTTCAGTTTTCCATTCCTGCTGAAGACTGGAGATATGATTTTTATATTCCGATTTGATGGCAAATTGTTCCTTTTCCAGGGCAATATCAAGAGCTTTCATACCCTCTTTTGCGTCTGCCCTCAAAGCTATTCCATCCATTTTATACGCATCTAAAGGTGCCACATTCAGATTCACAATTTTCACATCTGGATTTGCAAACCCCTGTTTTGAGGCTGTGGCAAAATCTCCTAAACGAGTACCGATAGCCAGTATCAGGTCAGCCTCTTTTGCCAGAACATTTGCAGCTTTACCTCCGGTCACACCAATGCCGCCGACATTCATGGGATGATCCCAGATGATCGCACTTTTGCCACCTTGTGTTTCAGCAACAGGTATCCCATACTTTTTTGAAAATCGGCTCAGCTCTTCGCAGGCAAGCGAATAATGAACTCCTCCCCCTGCAATAATCAGCGGTTTTTCCGCGCTTTTAAAACTGTCCAGAACCTCTGTTAAGGCCCTTTCAGAAGGAGCACGGCGTTCAATCAAATGGATACGTTTTTTAAAGAAATTTTCCGGATAATCATAGGCTTCGGCCTGGACATCCTGGGGAAGTGAAAGTGTTACAGCTCCTGTGTCAACAGGGTCTGTTAAAACACGAAAAGCATTTAATAACGCCACCATTAACTGTTCAGGTCGAGTAATTCGATCCCAGTAACGACTGATGGGTTTGAAACAATCATTGACTGAAACAGTATAGTCCCAGGGAACTTCAACTTGCTGCAATACAGGATCAGGCTGTCTTGAGGCAAATATATCTCCTGGTAATAACAGGACCGGAATTCTATTAACCGTCGCGGCAGCTGCAGCTGTTACCATATTAAGAGCACCGGGGCCTATTGAGCTGGTACAGGCATAAATTCCCAGACGATTTTTCTGCTTGGCAAAAGCGGCGGCTGCATGAACCATCCCCTGCTCATTGTGGCCCTGGTGATACACTAAATTTGTATCACCATATTCTAATGCTTCTCCAATTCCCGTGACGTTGCCATGGCCAAAAATCCCAAACACTCCATGAACAAACTTATATTCCCGGCCATCCAGCTCAACATACTGTTGATCTAAAAACTTCAACAATGCCTGTGCCATAGTCAGTTTTATTGTTCCCACGTTACACTCCCTTATGGATGATCACTTTTTCTGGCCTTCAAACCTTAGCACTACTTGACTGATCGAATTTTATTGTGATATTATGGGGACCACTTCCTTTTGTCTCCGACCTCAGAGATTCCTGAAAATAAGCTAAACTCACAATGATTGACTGTGCCAGACAGAGAGGAGCAGCCAAAGACCGAAACCCCCTCACTTCTGCATTTTTCACCTCAAAACAGACAGTGCTTTTACTGGCGAGAGGGCTGAAAGGACTGTCTGTGATTCCAATAACCACCGCATTCCGGGAAGAAGCTTTGCTCACAGCATTCAAGGATTCTTCGGCATAGGGAGCAAAACTGATCGCAATCAGAACATCCTTCTTTCCTATCACACTTATTTCGTCGTTTATTGTTCCTCCTGCTCCGGCTAAGACAAAAGCTTTCTTCTCTAATCTTCTCAGGGCATACACCAGGTAGTTAGCTATTGGAAAAGATCTGCGCATACCAATAATGTAGACCGTTTCTGCATCCAGCAGGAGTTTTACCACCTTTTCAATGGCTTTATCTGGAATTTTTTCTGCCATGTATTCCAAAGCCAGATTCTCACTTC
>JAOZLO010000172.1:0-2680 GCA_029934775.1 Desulfocapsaceae bacterium | reverse complement strand
CTGATCTTTCAATTTCTTTGAACAGGCAAAAGTCACATTCCCCTTCGTCAGGCCATCCTTTTCAAGAAAAGGTGCCACATAAGCTCCTGCTTCCTGATTGATAAGAAGACCGGCTAATGCGTCCCAGCTGTTCAGATGTTTTTCATAATATCCCTCGATTCTACCATCTGCGACATGTGCCAGCATTAATGCCCCTGAACCAAACCTTCTATATTCACAGCCCTCCCTCAACAATCGCTCAATGATCGGGTAATATTCTGTAAGGTCTGTTCTCTGGGAATACCCAAGTCCAAGAAGGGCCTTTGACAAATTTTCACAACCGCTGGCCTGAATTGGCGTATCGTTGCGATAAGCACCATGACCTTTTAATGCTGAGAACAATTCGTCCGCAACAGGATCATAAATGACCCCGATTTCCATAACATGGGAATCATTGTCGACTGAAAAATCTGCATTTTTTCGAATAAAGGCAATGGATATACAGAAGTAGGGTATTCCATGGATAAAATTGGTTGTTCCATCAATGGGATCAATCACCCAGGTTGCCTCAGAAGGTATTCCACCCATCTCTTCACCAAAAACGGAATCATCAGGGAACTGATAGAGAATACTTTTTGTAATCTCCTGTTCTATGGTTTTATCTGCTTCAGTTACAAAATCCTGATGACCCTTTTTTTGAACTGCCAAACGAGATCGGTTGATAAAAAAGTCTAAAGCATGTTTTCCGGCAACAACAGCAATCTTTTTTGCAGCTTCAAATCTTATTTTAATTTCAGAATCCTTCATGGATAGGCTCCTTTACCCCGATTTAATTCCATTTTCAGTTTTTTCTTGATTTGAAATAATTTTTCCATTAAATTATAAAAATATAATATATGTTTCATATTTTTTATTCAACCGTTTTTTTACAACAACTTTTTTCTGTTTTTTACGAGCTATGACCAAAAAAAAATCATTGGATGTAATTTGTCTCGGACGCGCAGGAGTTGACTTCTATGGGAATCAGGTAGGAAGTCGACTGGAAGATATGACGACCATGTCCATGTACCTGGGTGGTTCCTCCTGTAATATGGCGTCCAATACTGCCCGTATTGGATTGAAATCGGCTATGCTGACACGAGTTGGTGATGACCATATGGGACGTTTTCTTTATGAAACACTCTCGAAGGAGGGCGTCGATGTCAGCCATGTTGTGACTGATAAAGATCGGTTAACCGCACTTGTTATTCTTGGCATCAAAGATAAAGAAACATTTCCACTAATCTTTTATCGTGAAAATTGTGCGGACATGGCCGTTGATGAAAGAGATTTTGATGAAGCTTTTATTACTTCCAGTAGAACATTGGCGATTACAGGCACTCATTTTTCAACGGACCAGACAAAGAGAACCTGTTTAAAAGCACTAGAACATGCAAAAAGAAATGAAACCAGAACTGTTCTTGATATTGATTTTCGTCCTGTTCTCTGGGGCTTGACAGGTAAAGGAGAGGGAGAGAACCGTTTCATAAAAAACGATGCGGTTACCCTGCATCTGCAGGAAATTTTACCATTATTTGATCTGATCGTTGGTACTGAAGAAGAAATTCATATTGCAGGAGGCAGTGTTGATACGATTGAAAGCTTAAAAAATATCCGACAATTAACACATGCAGAAATTGTCGTTAAACGTGGAGCGTTGGGCTGCTCCATTTTTAAAGATTTTATTCCTGCCACTCTTGATGAAGGCTTCACTTCGCAGGGGGTAAGAGTTGAAGTGCTCAATGTTCTTGGCGCAGGTGATGCGTTTATCAGTGGTTTTTTGAAAGGCTGGATACGCAATGAATCTTACGAAAATTGCTGTACTTATGCAAATGCATGTGGTGCATTAGTGGTATCCAGACACGGATGCGCACCGGCCATGCCATCTCTTCAAGAACTCAATTATTACCTGGATCACATCAAAGAAATCAAGCGGCCTGATCTGGACAAAACGTTGAATCTAATCCATCGGGTAACCACTGCCAGGAAAAGTTGGAAAGAGCTGTTTATTTTTGCCTTTGATCACCGAAAACAACTGGAGGAAATGGCCAATAGTGCCGGGAGGTCTCAAAGTGATATATCTACACTGAAACAATTATTCGTTAAAGCAGTAATCGAGATAACTGAAGAGAATAGCTTATCAGGAAAAGTGGGCGTATTAATTGATGACACCTATGGCCAGGAGGCACTCAATCATGCCACCGGGAGGAATTGGTGGATTGCCCGTCCTGTCGAACTTCCAGGTTCGCGACCACTTGAGTTTGAACATGGTGAGAATATTGGCCAATTAATAACAACCTGGCCTAAAGAACATATTGTTAAATGTCTTCTATTTTACCATCCGGATGACGAAACGTCCCTGCGACAAGACCAAGAAAAACATGTACGTCAACTTTATGAAGCTTGCCTGATGAGCGGACATGAGCTTCTATTGGAAATCATTTCACCTGCCCATCTGCCTGATGATGAGACAGCTATTCCCCGTGCCATTGAGCGATTCTATCAACTGGAAATTTTTCCTGACTGGTGGAAACTTAAACCCCCTGGTCAATCCAGCTGGCAGAAAATCAATCATGTCATCAAAACTAAAGCTGTCAACAGGCCGGGAATCGTATTACTCGGATTGGATAGACCTGAAGATGAACTGGCAAAAGGCTTTGAG
>JAOZLO010000171.1:3764-6344 GCA_029934775.1 Desulfocapsaceae bacterium | reverse complement strand
GCTATAGAGAGAACTGGAAATATTCTGTAATAGTTGCATTCTCATTAACTTATACGAAATCAAAAATTAATATGACTCTTGCTGCTTTTACCAAAAAACGCCTGTGCGTATTCATTATTCTGGCTACTGTCTGTCTGGTTTTTTCTTCACTCACCTTTGCTGCTGAATATGTGAGTGTTAAAAAAGATAACGTAAATATTCGAACCGGACCGGGCACAAAAAATCCTGTTTCAATGGAGTTATTTTCTGGCTATCCACTGAAAGTACTCAAAAGACAGGGTGAATGGATTAAAATTGCTGATTTTGAAAATGATTCGGGATGGATTCATAATTCTCTGGTGACCAAGGGCGATACTGTTATTATCAATGCCAAAAAAAGTGTTAATATGCGTTCTGGCCCTTCTACAAAAAGTTCAATAGTCGCTGATATTGAACGCGGTGTGGTCTTAACAAGAATTTCCAGAAAAGGAAAATGGACTCAAGTGCGACACAGTGGTGGAGCGGTTGGGTGGGTATATAGCCCCCTCATATGGCCCTGAACAGACTTGTAATTATCCGATAGTTGCTCTGTTTCTCCACTCAACTGATGCTTCCATTTAACGGATCGACTTCACCCAGAGACTCCAAATCTTGGCAGAAGTACGTCAAGCCTGTTGATTACTCCTGTGTATACACGCTTCCCGGTGGATATTTAATTCAAACTTCTCCTCTGTTAAACTCACCATGCCCTCTATTGCGACTATAGGTCCTGTCGGTTCAGATTGTTACCAGGCAGCTTATCAATATGCTCCGGATGCAGAATTGATCCTGTTTCGCAAGCTTTCTGACATTATAAACGCCTTTAGCAAAGGCGAAGTTGATTACGCCCTTGTTCCAGTTTACAACACACGGGAAGGAGAGGTTAAAGAATATTTCAGACTTGTATCGAAAATGGAAGAAGGATACTGGATAGACAATGTAGTTCTTCCAATACATCTTTCACTTGGGCGTCTTGAAAACAAAGCATCATCCTCTTCCACAATATCAACTATTGTCAGTCGCGGTTCTGTTTTTAAACAATGTGAAGAATATATTGAAGATAATTTTCCAGCGGCAACACTCATGGCTGTTCAGGATATTGAACAGGCCATGAAAGAAATTCGACAGAAGGAACGATTTGACCATGCAGTTATTGATTCTGAAGAAGTAGTCAAAAAGTATGGATTTGATCTTATTGCCAGAGAGGTTGTATCTCATAACAGAACCAGATTTGCTGTAATTGGAAAAAACCTGGCACCACTGACCGGGTATGATGCGACTGCAATTATCACGAGACCGCTGAAAGATCGTGTGGGTATGCTTGCAGATATTCTTGGTGAATTTACAAGGCGTGGTATCAATATACTTGACCTGCAGTCTGAAAATGATATTAAAACTCAAAAACTTCGGATTTATATTGAGGTTGAGGGGCATATTAAAGACAAAAATCTCTCCGATGCCCTTGTAACTATAGAGTCAAGCGTGATTCAAGAAGAAGGGTCCTTGAAAACTCTTGGCTCTTTTCCTCGTGTCGATATGCGAGTGAAAAAAATCAAATCGTTTGGTTTTATCGGCAGCGGCGGTATGTCACACTGGTTTGCTGAAAGGCTGGAAAATGAGGGGTATAAAACCTATATCACTGGTCGCTCATCATCACTCAAACCCGCACAGATGTTTGATATGGTTGATGTTGTAATAATCTGTGTTCCAATTTCCGTCACTTCAGAGACAATTAGTGAATATGGTCCGCTGCTGCGAGATGGGCAGGCTCTTATAATTCTGGCCGGCGAATCGGAAAATACATTGAAGAGTGCTCTTCTTTCCACCAGTCCAGGCGTTGAACTTATGTTTGTACATAATCTCTGGGGCCCTCAGGCCTTGACTATGAAAGATAAGAATGCCGCTATCGTCAGAACTTCACGAAGTGGGAGTTTTTGTAGTGAGTTTGAAGCATTTCTCTATAAGTATGGTGCAGATATTTATCAGGACAATGCCCAGAAACATGATCTGCTCATGGGCGTCAGTCAGAAATTGCCGACAACTATTTCTGTAGCTCTGGCGATGACTTTGAGCCAGCATTCCATAAACTGTGATGATATCAACAGCCATTCGACCCTGACCTCTCTTTATGGCATACTGGCAATGGCTCGTGTCCATAGCCAGAATCCGAGAACGTATGTTGAAATAATGGCCACCACAGGAGACGGGAGGAAAATCGTTCGAAGTTTTGCAGCAAACATTTCACGTCTGATCGATTTAGCTGAGCAGGGTCAAATAGGAAAACTTCATGAAATAATGAAAACAAATAAACAGGCATTGACCCCTTCCTTCCTTCAGTTACGTATGAAACAGGCACAAGCCGTAGATGATGTGATGAGTACACCAAATATGAAGGTGAGATAGAAAAAACCTCAGTGCTGGTTTTGCAGCACAGCAGAATGCTGTCGACGCTTGACAAAACAAGATAACAGGCAGCATATTCTCGCTATTTTAAATATTTTCCAGGAGTAATAGTGTCATGCATAAAGATTTAAGCTATTTAGATGAGGTGAAAATCTGCCA
>JAOZLO010000171.1:0-3754 GCA_029934775.1 Desulfocapsaceae bacterium | reverse complement strand
GCCCTCACTGTAATGAAAAACTTTCTTGCTGTGAAGCACCTCAGATCCATGTAGGTGACGGGCTTGGCTGGGGGTCGGATATTTTGTTTATCTGCCTCAGTGATAGCTGTTCACTTTTTTTGCGTGGATGGGACCATATAGGCGATAAATATGGCCATCATGCATCGTACCGGTATATGGAACTGCCTGGAAGTAAAGAAAGTAATGTCATGATGGTAGGTAATAAAGACGCATTTAAGGGCAGTATTGTTGACCCGGAAACAATTAAAAACCAGAGTGTAAGATACATAGAAGAGAAGAAATCTCTTGAAGGGCTCAAAACATGCCTTGAGGAAAAAAACCTTACCCCTGTTTTGACTCTACTGCTCGATGAGGGATCGATGAACAGGTCCAGAGTTTTGGCTTTAGAGTATCTTGTGAAACTCAGTGATCTTACCTGTCTTGATGCCTTAAGAAATCATTCCTTCAGGGACGAAACATTAAAGATTAAAGTCGATACTGCTCTGAAACAGATACTTACTGCAAATTTCAAAAAAGAATGTCCTTATTGTTCCGAAATAATCAAATCCCAGGCTCAAAAATGCATGCATTGTAAAGAAAATGTATAGATACAGTCCTGTGGTTAGTCAATTTCAGGATATCACTTGAACAGTTACATTATCTCTTGCAAAACAGATGCTGACCGGGTATAAGAAATTCGGTTTGTGGGCAAGGAAGATATGTGGTGAATGTAGCTCAGCTGGTTAGAGCATCTGGTTGTGACCCAGAAGGTCGGGAGTTCAAATCTCCTCATTCACCCCATTTTATATATAAGACAGGAAAGGGGTGATTCTAATTTTCAGGGATCACCCCTTCTTTTTTTAAGTAAGTAGTTTTCTAACAGAACACTACTGATGAAAATTATGCAAAAATACAATAAAATAGATACTCTCAAAATAGTTGGTTCTCTTTTCAGTGCACTTTCTGAACCGATAAGTGACTGCCCTGAGAATGCAGAAGACATTGAATTTGAAATGGTTGATAAGACAAGCCTAAGCTGCAGGTTTTTTCTGGCCGACCAAAATGCACCTACCCTGCTCTATTTCCATGACAGTATGGAGCAAAGAAATAAATACAATGTAATTGCAAAGAATTATAATCAATTTAACATAAACTTCCTGCTTACATCATATCGAGGAATCGGAAAAAACAGCGGAAACCCTGGAATTGCCTCTATGATGGAAGATGCTGATTCTATTTTTCACGAGACAAACCTTCTTATTCAAAACAAGAAACTCAAGGGGGCTCTTTTCGTAATGGGAACATCTCTTGGATGTGCATGTGCTATCGATATTGCTTATAATTATGGAGATTTCATCAAAGGAATAATCATTGAAAGTGGCTTTTGCGATACTGGCCCATTTTTAACTGGTCTGGGCCTTGATATAACTCAAATGGGGTTCACTGAGGATGATGGTTTCAAAAACAGAGAAAAAATGGAGGAAATCAAGCTGCCAACATTTATACTGCATGGTTCCAGAGACACTTTGGTACCTCCTGCACAGGCAGAAACTCTCCAGGCTGTATCAGGCGCAAGAAATAAGCAGTTTCACATTATCCCTGGCGCCGATCGTGGAACAATGATAGAGGTCGGTGGGGACCTCTATTACCAGACTATGAAGAGTTTTGTCGATACGGTCAGTGGCGTGAATACCTGGCGGCAACGACGAAGAAAACAACAAAAAACAGGACCACAATTTCATGAAAAGAACTGACTATCTCTCTTGGGATGAATATTTTATGGCAGTAGCACTATTGGCTGCACAGAGAAGCAAAGATCCCAATACCCAGGTAGGTGCGTGCGTTGCCAATGAACAAAACAAGATCGTTGGTGTAGGGTACAACGGTTTTCCGTGGGGGTGTTCAGACGATGAGCTTCCCTGGGCTCGCCAGGGAAGCTTTCTTGATACCAAATATCCTTATGTCTGCCATGCAGAACTCAATGCGGTCCTTAATTCAATCTCTAAAGACTTAAGACAATGTCGCATATATGTGGGGTTATTTCCATGTAATGAATGCACAAAGGTAATTATTCAGGCAGGCATAGAAGAAATAATTTATCTGTCTGATAAATACAGGGAGAGTGATCAGGTAAAAGCATCAAAAATCATGCTGGACAAATCTCCAAACATTTCCTACAGACAACTCAAGACAGGACTCAAAGATGTAAAGATAAATTTTGTACCGCCGGAAATGTGAATATCTCAAAATCATTTTACTCTTCGTAACCCGTTTTTACCTTTTTTTCGGCCAATCACAGGAAGAGTCGGTGGCTTAACTTCAGTACCAAGATCAATAGCCTTGATGAACCGTTCTTCCCCACCCATTGTAAACACCTCCTGCCCCGTCATTTGTGGAGTTCTCAGAATCCAGGTCATACTTTGGAGTGGAATTGAAAGCATTCTCAGGTTGAGTTGCCACCATTCATCTTTCCTTGTGGTATCTTTTTCTATTCCAACAACATAAGCATAGACGAACATTTGTGGCTCTCTGGCTGCAACCAAAACAATATCGCCAACTTCCGTTGTCTCTTTAAAATCTATAACCTGCTTGAGTTCAGCAATAATTTTTTCCATCATTTTCCCTGGTGTGTTAACACCTTACTCGGCCATTTTTTAAGGGGTTTCAGGCAAAGCCCGCCTTAGGCCATTAATTAACTATCCTGGTCTTTGAGTCAATTACCACTGAGTCTGCAGTAAAGTAACTACGTGTAGTCGTCTGGTCAAACATTGTCAGTCCATCTAAAATGGGGTTTACGACATCTTCCGTCAGGATACTGATTTTTTCTGCAGCGGCTTTGTCCTCAATTGCTATTACGGTACTTGCAAGATTTAATATTGATTTAACTATATTGAGTAATTCGACATTGTTTGTATAGCTGATATAATTATTAGCCTCTTTGAGGTTAGGGTCAAACTCGAGAAATAAAGGTCCGTTCTGTACATTGTTTCCATTTATGGTGCTATCGATTACAAGTTTTGCCAAACTGCTGCTGTTACCCATGAAGAGATAGTCGCCCACAAAACCATATAGAGGTTCCAACCCATCCTGTGGTGATCCGGTCCAGGAATAAAACAACGTTGAACCGTGTTGCTGTTTTTTAAAGGGGAAATCGTAACTTGAAATCAGTTTATTCAATTCGGCTTCGAATTTTTCCCGGTGTTCAATTTTGAATAAAACAATGCCATAGGGAATTGACAGGAAATTACTCTCCTTGTTAGAGGTTATTATATAGCTGAATTCCCGGCCTAACTGCAAAAAAAGCTGTGCGAGGGTCTCACCTGTTTGAGTATCAAGGGTTTTATACAGTTCGGTCAGTTTATTGTCTGATTCCGCAACTTTTTCGTTATAGTACTGATACAGAGCAGCAAAATCCATTACGTTCGTCCAGTAAAAAACCAGGGGGTCTTTAGGAGAAAACCTCAACGTATCACAGGTTGATGGAAGAATGTTCAGTTGTTTTTCTATAAAACTGTTACCTATCTTATCATTATGGGAGAGTATGATTTTATCTTCCAATAGATGTTGGCTTTTCCATGCACCATAAGAAAAACCAGCAAATCCAACAGCAGCTTCTATTTCTTTCAAAAGGATGTCTTTGCCTGGAAATTCGTAGGTCAGCAAACTTTTTGCGATGAATTCTCTGCTGTTTTTTAACGACAGGAATAAAAACTGATCAGGATTGGAGTAATTCTTTTTCAAACTGGAAAACTCA
>JAOZLO010000010.1:15486-18960 GCA_029934775.1 Desulfocapsaceae bacterium | reverse complement strand
GGGGTGTAGAGTCTACCATTGTGGGTAACTACTCATGGGGGTAAGCATCTGAACTTCGCTAACCTCTGTACTTGTAACTGTTTACAGGGGGCCCTGTGAGCAGTTACCACTGTGGATCAGTATCCTGCCGGTTTAATACCGGCAGGATACTGGCGAAACGCCTTTAAAAACCCCTGGGATATGGTACGAGTCCCCAACTGTGGGATAATCCGTGTCATTTCAGATTATTTTACCTGAAAACAGAGCCGTCAAACTGCAATCTCAGTCACATCAACTTCCAAATGCAGATGTATTCACCGATTTAGCAGCCTCTTTCATCTTTGCTCCCATTTTTTTAAGCGAGCTTTCACTTACATCGACGGAATCATTGATGAACTTCGTCAGCCAGCCAGCCTTGGGGAGCATTTCTGATTCAGGCATATTTTGAATCCGCTTAATCGCCGCAGCCTGAATTTTCTGCTGACGCGCATCAGTATATGTGGAAGGCTTTCGGGCCATAATAGCCACCGGCACATACATGGTTTCAACTTTTTGCCCCTTGGACCACTTCATCATCGATGCATTTTCAACCTGCACCTCACGCACCCTGTATAAATCAGACTCCAATGCTAATTCAATGTCGACAACAGCCATGACAGCCAGTTTATTTTTAGCAATTTCCTTAAAAAAAGAATTCTTGGGGTTGGGAAACTGAGCGGCAAAACCGAGCATAGCCTCATCTCTCATAACGGCAGCAACCTGCTCCGTTCTTTTTCCATACGACTTGACAACAGCATCTGCCAGTGTATTCCCCTCACCAGACTGTAACGCCTTCAAGGTGAGAAAATCACCGGATGACTCGTTGGGTGCAGCAAAGGTGACAAGAAATCCATTGTCTTTAACTCCCTGCCAATTCACTAATGCCTCAATAATCTCAGGTTTTCCATAGGCAAACAATGCCTCCCCGGCTATATAACGTACAATCTGTACATTTTCCTGAAAAGCAGGATCACTTTGCTCCCAGTTTTGAGCCAGGCCGCCCATGGCCAATCCGAAATCCAACTCACCTCCAATGAGTTTGTTTTTATTATCACCGGAACCACCTGTTGATGTTCCTATGCAGTCAAATATCTTTCCCAACCCTTCACAGGTTGATTTGGCAATCTGAATGTACTGTCCCTGCATTCCCCCACCGCCAAAAATGATTTTCGGTGCTGCGGCAAAAGTTGAAGCGGCGAGAAATATTGACGACAAGGCAACTGCACAAAGAACTGATTTCAATTTCATGAATTTTCCTCCCTGAACAAATTTATTTATGGAATACCCTTCTCAGCATAAACATTATCATTGAAAATCATCCCCGGAATCATGGTCGTCAACTTGTCGTGTCCTCTGAAATTTCCATCTGAGCCGCGGATAGGCAGCACCAAAAAAAACAAAGAGCATGATTATGGCAAGAACCAGTGAAATCCAATGTTTCACATCGCCCATATTAAACCAGGAAGAGTATACTACGGCGCCACTTATTGGTGCCACAACAGCAATAAAAATAATCTTACCCAGTACTTCCGTCACCTTCCAGGCACCTGAGATCATAAAAGCAGCCATACCCGCAATAACGGCACCAAGAGATATCAGCAGTAATGACATGGTCATATTTTCAAACCAGGAATACTTCATAGCCCAGTGATAATATGAAAACCCCGTAGGATTATAGAGTATCAGAACGGAGGCATAACCAAAAATATTTAACATCTTACCCATACTTCCCATAACGTTTACATTAGCAGAAGTTTTTCTTTTTGGATTATTACTATCTGTATCCACCATATTTCCTTCCCCTTGGCAAATAGTTTATTCCTTTAACAACAGCAATCCTACCCGAATACTATCTGAAATAATAAAAAGAGTATAGCCTTTTTTAGTACCTTACTCCGTAATTTCTGTCACTCAGTTCAGTACCCCCTTGTGGGGTGTAAAAAACAAGAGATAAGCGTAGACTTCGAACTGAGGGATATATTTTTAAACTATGCGGTTCAATCTACCACCATGGTACTTATACCCCCTTGTGGGGTGTTAGAGCAGGATGGGAAGACGCGGGCAAACCCAAATGCTTTGATTTCCCTTGCCGCTCTCTGTTGTGACCTTACAGATTGACCACCATTCCCTCACGGGCAAAGAAGACTTCTGTACCGCTCTGTTTACCTGATTTACAATATTTTTCAGCCAACACATCCAATTGCTCATCAGTTCTATCCGGATCGTGGTGAAAAAGAGCCAGTTTTTTTACCCCCGCTCGGTTTGCCGCAGCGATAGCATACTCTATACTGGTATGCCCCCAGTTCACTCTCGAACTATATTCTTCTGCAGTATACTGCGCATCATGAATGAGCAAATCAGCCCCGGCAAAAAACTGTTCTACAACCATATTCTGCTCAGTTGCCACCTCTTCTCCTTCTATGGCCATAACCTCATCATAATCGGGATCATTCGGGTCGGTTGCGAATAGATTACGGAACGGTTCTGTATCATAACAGGTACAGACCACTTTACCCTTATATTCAAAACGATAACCAAGGGAAGTAATAGGATGGTTCAACAATTTTGTCGAAAGCCAGAGACCGTCCCCCAGGTCAATAGATGGATCTTCTTTGAGTCGAATATATGTAATGTTGGAGGAAAGCTCACCAATATTTACAGGAAAATACCTGTACTTCATCTGACCACCAACTACATCCTCAAGAGGATCATCCTCAAAAGTGACTGGCCCGTATATCTTTACTTCAGTGGTGGGAACATAGATCGGTGTAAAAAAGGGATAGCCCATAATATGATCCCAATGGGTATGTGAGAGAAAGATATCCGCTTTAATCGGCCCATTGGCCAGATCATTTGCCATAAGGAAATTACCAAGCGTTCGTATTCCCGACCCAGCATCGATTATGACAAGTCGCTCTGCAGAACCAACCCGTAACTCTACGCAAGCTGTATTCCCTCCATATTTCCCGGTTATCGAGCCAGGACTTGGAATAGAGCCACGTACACCCCAAAATCGCACCTTCATGGATATCTCCCTCATATTTGTAAAAACATTTCAGCCCTGCGAATTTCTTCTTTCACCTTATCGCCGATAAGACCGAAATCTTCCCCACTCAGATCAATATACTGCAGGAGGCGATCAATGTTTTCTTCTGCCGGGAAAGGATCTCCGGCATAACCGTGATCCAGAATATTTGCATAAATGTTGCCAAGAGCTATCAGAGCAACCTGCTGCCCCAGATCTCCTTCCACCCCGTCGGCTTCATGGTGACTGGTGATACACTTGGTAATAACTGTATTAAGCTTCCATTTTTCGGCAATCATCAAGCCTACTTCTTCGTGGTCTATACCCATATGATGACGTTCAACTTCAACAAGAGGAAGCTGTTCCAATTTTGCAATATTGAGTACCTCAATATATTCATCACCAAAAGGAATTTTACCAAGATCATGAAG
>JAOZLO010000010.1:0-15386 GCA_029934775.1 Desulfocapsaceae bacterium | reverse complement strand
ACTTTACCTACCGTGGTGGAAAGACTGGGCATCCTCCTTATAAATTTCTCAATATTTTTTCTCTGTTTTGCCTTGTCTAATTCCATATTTTCCTTTGAATAATCATATTGTTGCACAATTAAAGATTCAAGCAGTTATTCTCGTATCCATTGTATCCAAAGATCAACTTCAGGTCAAGAATCTTACATCTTCCGACAAAAGAAGACAGCATCCCTGTAGGAAATTGTTGTTCCACCAAAGATATCAAGTCCACTGCCGATGGTTACATCCAGCCTGTTCTTACCCACATCTTTAATCAACTGCATATCCGCAATATCCCTGATCCCTCCCGCATACGTTGCAGGAATTGGACAACAGTCCGAAAGCTTTTTCACCAACTCAATTTCAACTCCGTTGCATTTACCTTCAACATCAGCCGCATGGATAAGAAATTCATCACATGATTCGGATAATCTCTCAAGTAATTCAGGAGTAATTGAGACATCGGTAAAATTCTGCCATCTGTCAGTGACAATATAATAATTCCCATCTCTTTTCCTGCAACTCAAATCAAGGACAAGGCTTTTTCGGCCAACAGCTTTAACAAGTTTCTCCAACCGCCTCTCATCTACTCGCCCATCTGTAAATACATATGAAGTAACAATGACATGAGAGGCTCCTCTGTCGATCCACTCTCCGGCGTTTTCAGCAGTAATCCCACCACCTATCTGCATACCTTCCGGCCAGGTCGAAAGAGCCTCTTTCGCTGCAGAATCATTACCTGGTCCCAGTTTAATTATGTGCCCTCCGACAAGATTATCAGAGCGATATAAATCCGCAAACCACGCTGATGATTTATCCGTCTCAAAATTAGTTTTGACATCAGCCGGACAATCGTCATTCAGTGTCGAGCCTACTATCTGCTTAACCTGGCCATTATGCAGATCAATACATGGTCTGAACTTCATTCCCTTCCCCCGTTTAAGCAAACAAAAAAGGCGGGATGCCCGAAAGCATTCCGCCTTTTCATTTATTCTTCATGCCTTAAGGCTTGAAAACACCAACTTCACCTCTTCTTAACGAGCATAGTCGAAGGATCCAGAGTCAACGTCGCATCGGGATCAACGGCACTGGAGTCACATTTTAATATAGCCAGTTCCATTTCATCCCCTGCCGGTTTAATCAGCAGGACAGTTTCAAAAAGTGACGCAACATCATGACAAGGGGCAGGAACTCCATCCTCGCTTACTCGATCATCAGCGCGATGACAGAGAGCAGAAAACCAGATCATTTTCAGACCGCGATCTTCCATAAAATTGCGCAGATCTTTCAGTGAATCACTGTCATTACTCTTAAAATCATACCCATCAACGATTAAACATTCCGGACGAAAAATATCCTGTTTAACCAGATCATCAAAACGTTCTTCCAACACAGCTTTACTGAAAGTAGATTCCTTGAATGTCATAATCATACGATTTTTCATGATTCCGGGAATCATTTCAATTTTCTCGCCCTCAGTCAATAAAGAGAGAATATCATCGTACCATGCTCTCGTCTTATCGACACTCTCCCCTATAGAGACATGAAGCACCTTGTTGCCCTGCAGGATGCAGTCAAGAGCAAACTGAACCAGAATGGCTGTTTTCCCAAGTCCGGCCCTGGCCATAACCAGCCCCATACTCTGAACCCCTTTCTCCGCTTTCTCCTCCAGGCCGAGAACCCGGAGAGGATTATTGACTATCAAATCGTTATTTACCATGGCAGCTCACCTTTTTTATATTCCTTATTTGCCCGCTTCCCAGCGCAGCCAACAATCCGATCCTCTCTACAGCATCGGGTAGTATAGTTGTAGTAGTTAGCGTCAATAATATCAAGAATTCTTCCTCTCGTCCTGATATGCTTTGATCAGATCCTCACCTACACTCTTGGGCACAGGTTTAAAAGTCGCAAACTCCATGGTAAATTCTGCCTTACCCTGAGTCAAAGAGCGAAGAGTCGTAGAATAGCCAAACATTTCAGACAATGGCACTTCCGCTTCAATTACAGTATACAATCCTTCCTCAGAGGTACCGATAATCATGCCTCGACGCTGATTAATACTTCCCATTACAGAACCCTGAAACTCGGAAGGGCCTTCTACTGCCACCTTCATGATGGGTTCCATAATTACCGGTTTGGCTTTGAGGTAGCCCTCTTTGAAAGCTCCAACTGCAGCGAGCTGAAAAGCTACATCCGAGGAGTCAACATTATGATATGCACCATCGTTGATAACACACCGGATACCTGTAATTGCAGCCCCGCAAAGTGATCCCTTTTCAAGGCACTTAGTGAAGCCTTTATCACAGGATCCTATAAATTCCCGTGGAATAGCACCTCCGACAATTTTATCCACAAATTCGTAGTCACCCTCTTCGAGAGGCTCAATATACCCTGCAACACGGCCAAACTGCCCGGATCCACCGGTCTGTTTCTTATGGATATAGTTAAACTCGGCCCGCTGGGAGATAGTTTCACGATATGCAACCTGGGGTGCCCCAACTTCAACAAAAGCGCTGTACTCTCGTTTCATACGTTCTATATACACCTCAAGATGCAACTCACCCATACCAGAAACAATTGTTTCTCCAGTCTCATGATCCACATATGTTCTAAAAGTCGGATCTTCTTTGGTGAATCGGTTCAAGGCCTTAGACATATTAATCTGGGCTTTATTATCAACCGGAATTACCGCAAGAGAAATTACGGGTTCAGGGATATGCATGGAGGTCATGGAACAGGAAATACTTCCTGCGGTAAAGGTGTCGCCTGAAGCACAATCAATACCAAAAAGAGCAACGATGTCACCAGAACCACATGAGTCAATCTCCTGCATCTCGTCAGAATGCATGCGACAGAGTCGACCGATCTTTACCTTTTTACCAGTGCGGTTATTATACACTGTATTGCCCTTTACCACCTCTCCCTGATAGGTGCGGACATAGGTTAACTGCCCATATCGTCCGTCTTCCAGTTTAAAAGCGAGCATGATGAGCGGATCTTTCGGATCATTGGACACCGGGAACTCTTTTTCATCATCTTTGAGGTCAAGAGCCATATTTTCTACATCAGTAGGGCAGGGGAGATATTTTTCTACAGCATCGAGGAGTGACTGAACACCTTTATTTTTATAAGCTGAACCGATAAAAACCGGGGTAAAATCGAGTGCTAAAGTCCCCTGACGTACTGCTTCATAAATGAGCTGAAGATCAATTTCTCCGCCTTCAAGCACAGCCTCCATCAATTCTTCAGAGAACATGGAAATTTCTTCGAGCAATGATTCACGTTTTTCCTGGGCCTCTTCAAGCATATCTGCAGGAATCACATCCTCACGTATAAGCTCTCCGTTATCACCTTCGTAATACAGTGCCTTCATGGTGACAAGATCAACCGCCCCCACCAGTTCACTCTCAAGCCCGATGGGTATCTGCATCATATGTGCATTCAGTTCAAGTTTGTCCTGAAGTTGACCGGTAACCTTCTCCGGATTTGCCCCGGTACGGTCACACTTATTGATAAACGCAATTCGTGGAACGTTATACCTGGTCATCTGGCGATTTACGGTAATTGACTGGGATTGAACTCCACCCACCGAACAGAGAACCAGAACTGCCCCGTCAAGAACTCTGAGGGCCCGCTCTACCTCAACCGTAAAATCGACGTGCCCGGGAGTATCAATAACATTGATATCGATACCCTTCCAGGTGCAGTACGTTGCAGCTGATTGAATTGTAATACCACGCTCTTTCTCCAACTCCATGGAATCCATCTTTGCTCCGACTCCATCTTTTCCACGAACTTCATGGATAGCATGAATTTTGTCGGTATAAAACAGAATACGCTCAGTCAGCGTCGTTTTTCCTGAATCTATATGGGCGCTGATACCTATATTTCTTACTCGTGATAAATCATGACTCATGGCTACTGTCCTCTACAACTTTGCCAACCGGTTACAACCCGGCCTCGCTCTATAAGTTATGGGAATAAATAAAAAATAAGGAGCCACAGTACCCTGTAACTCCTTATTCAACTCACAATTATTATACTCGATCTGCGAAGTGTGTTTTATTACAAAACCACCCAAAAAAGGCAAAACCCCACAGTCAACACAATAGAATACACTGTCTTTCACAAAATTACCAGAAAAATATTTCCCTTTCTGTGCCGGTTGCAGATTCTCTGCAAAAAACGGCTTACCATAATCTATTTATCCATACAAAACAATTTCTGCTTTTAATAAATTCCAGTTATTCTTGACACAAGATATTTGAAAATGTTAGATATTCTTACCTGTCGAGTTCGTAGAAACTACAAAATCAACGGACTCACGAATCCACCCTCATAATAAATTGAGTAAAACCGATACCAATTCAACTTTTCAAGGGCCCCGATGCGACACAAACTCGCATTATCTACACTACTTTCTGTTTTCTGGCTGATCAATTCAGGTCATTACACACCCCTGATCCTTTTCTTTATGGTAGTATCAACTGCCTTCGTTTTGTGGCTCTGCCATAAGATGAATATCATTGACGATGAAGCTCAGCCACTTCAACTTACCTTCACTATTCCCGGATACTGGGTCTGGCTGATAAAAGAAGTTGTAGTTGCAAATATTGCTGTTGCCCGTTGTGTATGGCAGGGCAGGGCATCAATCAGCCCCAGCGTTTTCCCCGTCAAGGCTAACCAGAAGAGTGATATTGGCAAGGTAATCTATGCCAATTCGATAACTCTCACCCCTGGAACTGTAAGTATTGATTTCAAAGACGATGAAATTACAGTGCATGCCTTGACCAGTGATTCTGCAGCAGATCTGCAGAGTGGTGAGATGGATCGTCGAGTCTGCCGGGTGGAAGGCTGATGTTCACACTTACCTGTATCGCGCTCCTCATTGTCATGAGCCTTGCCCTTATTCGAGCTTTTAAAGGGCCAACGCTCTATGATCGGATCCTTGCCGTCAACACTTTTGGCACGAAGACTGTACTCCTGATTGCGGTCATCGATTTTTTAAAAGGCAGACCAGATTTCCTGGATATCGCAATTGTCTACGCACTGATAAATTTTATCAGTGTAATAGCTATATTACGCTTTTTCGAATATGCCGGCAAAGAAGCAGTAGAAGAGGAAGGCTAGTGGAATTAGTTCTAGATATCATAAGCTGGTTGTTTCTGCTCACCGGCAGTTTTTTCTGTCTGACCGGAGCGGTCGGTTTACTTCGTTTTCCCGATTTTTTTTCCCGCATCCATGCTGCCAGCCTTACTGACACTCTCGGGGCCGGTTTGATTTTGACAGGATTGATGATTCAAGCCGGTTGGGGACTTGTACTACCGAAACTATTGTTAATCCTTCTGTTCTCTTTTCTGGCCGGCACAACAGCGAGCCACGCAATGGCAAAAGCAGCTCTGAAAAGCGGCTTAAAGCCACTGGTAGTGAATAAAGAGGAAAAACAATCAGGAGAAAAGCCATCGAAATCCTAATTGCTGTTGTACTCATGAGTTTTCTGGCGCTCACCGCACTGGCCATAGTCCGCCTCAAAGATCTGTTTGCCGTGGTCATGCTTTCCGGTTTATACAGCCTGCTGTCCGCCAGTTTTTTTCTTAGTCTTGACGCAGTTGATGTGGCCTTTACGGAGGCTTCTGTCGGTGCTGGTATCTCTACTCTGCTCTTTCTGGCCTCGCTCAAGCTTGTTGGCCGGTATGAAAAGAAATCCCGATACAAACCAGCTCTTGCCCTCGGCATAGTGATGGTCACAGGGGCGCTGCTGGTATACGGCACTCTCGATATGCCGCATTTTGGTGCTGTTGATGCTCCCATCCATCAGCACGTGGCCCCCCGCTATATCAATGATTCCATGACAGAGATAGGAGTGCCAAATGCTGTAACGTCTGTACTTGCCAGTTATCGAGGGTTCGATACACTTGGTGAGACCCTGGTGATCTTTACCGCAGGTATCGGGGTAATGTCCCTCCTACTGGTTTCACGACAGACCAAGGATCAGTCAAAGAAAAAGGTTCCAGCCGACATGCAGCAACAGATCATCCTTCGCGTTGTTGCCAAGATGATGATTCCGCTTATCCTTATGTTTGGACTCTATGTGCAGTTCCATGGAGACTACGGACCAGGAGGAGGATTCCAGGCTGGAGTGATTTTTGCCGCAGGTGTCATTCTTTACACAATGCTCTTTGGTTTGAGCAGTGCACAACGGGTTTTCAAACGACAGATCCTGGAACTGCTTACAGCATTCGGCGTACTCTTATACGGAGGTGTTGGCGTAGTCAGCATGCTTCTCGGCGGGAATTTTCTTGACTACAATGTCCTCAGACATGACCCTGTGCACGGCCAGCATCTGGGGATACTTCTTGTGGAACTGGGGGTTGGTATTACTGTAGCCTCGGTGATGATTCTTGTTTTTTTCAAATTTACCTGGCGTACTGTCAAGCATAAATATAACCAATGAATATAATCGGACTCTATAATTACTGGATTGTCGTGTTGCTGATGATGATCGGTTTCTACATCGTCATCGCTCATGAAAATTTGATCAAAAAACTGGTAGGGTTGTCCATTTTCCAGACATCGGTCTTTTTCTTTTATATCAGTATGGGTAAGATATCCGGAGCTACTGCCCCGATTCTTGACGAAAAATGGCAACTTTACTCCAATCCTCTACCGCATGTTTTGATCCTGACAGCCATCGTTGTCGGAATTGCCACAACAGCCTTGGGCTTATCTCTTGTCGTCAGAATCCAGGAAGCATATGGCTCAATAGAAGAAAGTGAAATCCAGGTTCAAGACACGCACGACGAGTTGGAGAATCATCTCGAAGCGTATGGTCCCGGACCCAATTTTGCCATTCTTAACCAGGATCTCAACAAGTGATTTATCATTATCCCGTACTCCAGGTAATAATCCCACTACTCGGCGCACCACTCTGCCTTTTTATTCGGGTACCCCGCCTAGTTGGATTTTTCGCCGTTCTTGTAAGCAGTCTCTCCTTTCTCATAAGCTGTGGATTGCGCCAGCAGGTACACCTGTATGGCACCATTGTATATGAACTTGGAGGCTGGGCGGCCCCCTGGGGCATTGAATATCGCATTGACCAGCTGAACAGTTATCTCCTCCTCCTCGTATCAGGCATAAGCACCATTGTCCTCATCGCGGCACAGACCAGTATCAAGAAAGAACTTCCGGAAAACAGGCATATCTTTTTCTACACATCTTATCTGCTCTGCCTCACCGGGTTGCTGGGTATTCTAGCTACCGGAGATGCCTTTAATGTCTTCGTTTTCCTCGAAATATCGGCACTTTCATCCTACACCATGATTGCTCTTGGCACAGATCGCCGGGCCCTGACGGCTTCTTATCAGTATCTGGTCATGGGCACCATCGGAGCAACATTCATCATTATCGGTGTTGGGCTCATGTATATGATGACCGGAACGCTCAATATGTATGACCTGGCCCAGCGTCTGCCTGAGGTGTACAAATCAAAAACTGTACTGTGTGCTTTCGGGTTCTTCATTGTTGGTGTCTGCCTGAAACTCGCCCTGTTTCCCCTGCACTTGTGGCTGCCCAATGCTTACGCTTTTGCGCCGTCCATCGCCACGGCTTTTCTAGCTGCAACCTCGACAAAAGTAGCTGTTTACCTTCTGATTCGCTATATATTCAGTGTATTTGGCATTGATTTTGTCACAACATCTCTCCCGCTCCACGATATTTTCCTGGTACTGGGACTCATAGGCATCTTTGCCACGTCGATTTCTGCAATATATCAACGCAACATAAAACGTATTTTTGCCTACTCCAGTGTAGCCCAGATCGGTTATATGATTCTCGGGCTGGCAATCGGAACCGAGTTAGGACTTACTGCAACCCTTCTGCATCTTTTTAATCATGCCCTTATGAAGGGCACTCTTTTCCTGGCAATTGGAGCAGTGGTTTATCGTATCGGAAGCTCACAACTCAATCATTTCGCCGGACTTGGAAAAAAAATGCCTCTGACAATGGCTGCCATCGTGGCTGGAGGACTCAGTCTTATAGGAGTCCCCTTGACCGTTGGCTTTGTCAGTAAATGGTACCTGATAGTTGCCCTTCTGGATAAAGGCTGGTGGCCGGTTGCAGTCTTGGTACTTATAAGCTCTCTGCTGGCGGTTATATATGTGTGGCGAGTCATTGAGTGGATTTATTTTTCTCAGCCACGAATCATTTTAGATGACGTACGGGAAGCTCCAATGAGCCAGCTCATTCCCATATGGCTCCTGGTCCTTGCAAACCTGTACTTTGGTGTTGATACCCGCCTGACGGTAGGTGTGAGCAAACTGGCAGCACAAAGTCTGTTTGGGGTGACACCGTGATGCAGTTATCACCGGAACTGATGTTATTAATGACCATACTGGTGCCTGCATTAGCAGTCATCGGGATCCTTGCCACCAGTCACTCCCCCAACCTGCGTGAAGGAATAACACTTACTGCGAGTGTTATCCTTATCTACCTGGTGAGCAGCCTCTATTCAATTATCAAGGGCGGCGGGACCGTCATCCTGCTGAGCCCGGATCTTTTCCCTGGCTCGGCCCTCAACTTTGAGATTGAACCACTCGGCATGATTTTTTCACTAGTGGCCAGTTATCTGTGGCTTGTTACAACAGTTTATTCAATCGGCTACATGCGCGGACATCACGAAAAGAACCAGACCCGGTTCTATGCCTGTTTTGCCATCGCTATCTCCTCAGTCATGGGAATTGCCTATGCCGGAAACCTGTTCACCCTGTTCATTTTTTATGAGGTACTGACACTTTCCACCTACCCCCTGGTCACCCATGCCGGAACAGAAAAAGCCAAGCATGGAGGGCGTGTCTATCTCGGTATTCTGCTGACAACCTCCATACTCTTCCTGCTCCTGGCTGTCATCGGTACCTGGTATACTGCCGGAACCCTTGATTTCAAGCCCGGTGGTGTTTTTGATAAATCAACGTCACATGTGATAACCGGCACACTGCTGGTTCTGTTTATCTTTGGCATAGGCAAGGCAGCAATCATGCCGTTTCACCGATGGCTGCCTGCAGCGATGGTGGCCCCTACTCCTGTCAGCGCCCTTCTTCATGCAGTTGCTGTTGTCAAAGCTGGTGTCTTTACAGTTCTTAAAGTGTGCATGTATATTTTCGGCCTCGACCTGCTGAAGGTATTGCCGACCACCGATATACTCCTTTATCTTGCTGCTGCAACGGTAATTATTGCTTCTCTGGTGGCCATGAGGCAGGATAACCTGAAGGCTCGTCTGGCATACTCCACTATCAGCCAGTTGGGATATATCACCATTGGTGCTCTTTTGGCCACCGAAGCCGGGATCCTTGGAGGTGCAATGCATATTGGCATGCATGCCTTTGGTAAAATCACACTGTTTTTCTGCGCGGGAGCTATCATGGTAGCTTCCCACAAGACAGAAATAAGTCAAATGCGTGGCCTTGGGCGACAGATGCCGATTACCATGATCGCTTTTTTTATCGGCAGCTTGAGTATTATCGGCCTTCCCCCGGCTGGGGGAACTTGGAGCAAGTGGTACCTGATAATCGGTGCAGTAGACTCTGAAAAATGGCTCATCATGATAGTCTTGATGATGAGTTCACTACTGAATATCGCCTATCTTCTGCCAATTCCGATCAGGGCATTTCTTGTCAGCGACGAAAGTGAGCAGAAAGGAGAAGTTACAATTAAAGAAGCACCGGTATTGTCGCTGCTTGCGCTCTCTGTTACAGCTTTCGGGTGTATAGTGCTGTTTTTCTACCCACAACCACTCTTTGAACTGGCTTCTGCTTTTCTCGAGGCAGCGGGGACTCATTATGGCGGATAAGAAACAATATTTATTTGATAACCCGCGCAATGTTAAACTGGTACTGTATTCTCTTTATATTTCCTGTGGTATTCTGCTACTGCTTGACTTTATTCTCCACCGTCATATTTCCCACTCCTGGGAGCGTCTGCTGGGATTTTATTCCATATACGGATTCATCGGCTGTGTATCTATTGTTTTCGGATCAAAATGGTTGCGGACCCTTGTGAAAAGGGATGAGGACTATTACGACAGTGACGAACTGAAAAAAGAGAAAGAGGGTGAACATGTGGATGAGTGAATTACCAGCGTTTATCCCCTTTTTTATTGGAGCAGTTGTGGCGCTCTTGACAAGGGGGCACCTCAGGTCTTTTCTGATGTTGGCAATAATCGTTTTGAGTGGACTCCAGCTCTGGATGCTGCCTGAGGCTGGTGTGCGGGTAGAACTGGGTTTTCTCGAATATCAACTGGTCCCTTACCGGGTTGATGCTCTCAGCCGGATATTTGGGTATGTATTTCATATTGCAGCCTTTGTTTCAGTTCTTTACTCCCTTCATGTACGAGATACCATACAGCATGTATCCGGACTGCTCTATGCTGGAAGTGCTATTGGAGCAGTTTTTGCCGGTGATCTTCTCACTCTTTTTATTTTCTGGGAACTGCTTGCCGTCACCTCGACTTTCCTCATCTGGGCACAACGTACCGAACGTGCCTACCAGGCGGGTATCCGCTATTTAATCATTCAGGTCCTCTCCGGAGTTATTCTTTTAGCCGGAGTTCTTATTCATGTATCTAGAACCGGTTCCCTGGCCTTTGATTTTATCGGTATAGGCACTGTTGACGGCTGGCTCATCCTAATCGCATTTGGCATCAAGGCGGCCTTTCCGTTTATGCACACATGGCTGACCGATGCCTACCCCGAGGCAACAGTGACCGGTACAGTGTTCCTCAGCGCATTTACAACCAAAACCGCCATATATATGCTGGCCCGCAGTTATCCCGGAACGGAACTGTTGATCTATGTTGGTGCCACTATGGCCTGTTTTCCGATATTTTTCGCAGTAATTCAGAACGATCTGCGCAGGGTTCTGTCATACAGCCTGATTAATCAGCTCGGGTTTATGGTATGCGGTATTGGCATCGGCACTGCTCTGGCCGTAAACGGAGCAGTGTCACATGCATTTGTTCACATTATTTATAAAAGCCTGCTGTTCATGTCTATGGGTGCGGTCTTGCATATGACCGGTAAAATCAAGGCAACAGACCTTGGAGGGCTCTACAAGACGATGCCCAAGACTGCAATACTCTGTATTATCGGTGCCGCCTCGATTTCTGCATTCCCACTGTTCAGCGGTTTTGTCGCCAAATCAATGATTATGGTTGCTGCGCTGAAAGAAGGGCATGACTGGATATGGCTGATTTTACTGCTGGCCTCGGCAGGTGTACTTAAACATGCTGGTATTCAGATCCCCTACTTTGCTTTTTTTGCCCACGATTCCGGCATCAGAACAACAGAGCCGCCTAAAAATATGCTGATTGCAATGACTATTGCTGCAGTGCTCTGCCTGGCCATAGGAATATACCCGACAATGCTCTATCAGTTATTACCCTTTAAAACTGATTTCAACCCTTATGATGTGAGTCATGTACTTGCCCAGACACAGTTACTCTTCTTTGCCGTGCTGGCCTTTGTGCTGCTGAACCTGAAAGGTCTTTATCCTCCGGAAGTGCGTGCGACAAATATCGATGTCGAATGGCTTTACCGTCGTATGCTGCCGCGAATCCTGCGCTCTGGTTTCAGCTGGATAAGACGAACAGATGAAGCCCTTCGTGGTGTGGCTATGAGTAAGGTAAATAATCTGTTTGATTATTTTTCCCAGCTGCATTACCCCGGCGGCAAAATGTCGCGCATGCGACCGACTGGTCACATGGTTATGTGGGTTGCCGTACTGCTGGCTGTCTATATGTGGCTTCTGTTAAGCTTTGCGAATTAAAACGTGCTACGTCATGGCCGATCCTCTCCCCTATACATACACAGACATAGACTGGGTTTCTCTGCGCGCCAACTCAATGAACCGCAAAGGCTGGAAAAGTAAAGGCCCAAAGGAGTGGGATGGAAAAGCGGAGTCTTTTTCCAAAAGAAATCAAGACTCTGTTTACAGCTCACTTTTTCTTTCCCACCTTCCCCTGAAGAGCTCATTCACAGTACTTGACATCGGGTCAGGTCCCGGAACACTGGCAATTCCCATCTCAGCCAGGGTGAAAAATGTTACGGCAATAGATTTCTCTAAAGGAATGCTCAACACTCTGAAGAAAATTGCTGCTGAAAAACAGATAAATAATATCGCTACTGTCCAGTGTGCCTGGGAGGATGACTGGGCAATAAAAGGAATCAAACCTCATGATATTGCCATCGCTTCCCGGTCAATGGGAGTACGAAACCTTCCTGCTGCGCTCCATAAAATTAACAACTGTGCCAAAAAATTTGTCTTCATCAGCGACAGAATAGGGACAACCCCATTTGAAAAAAGTGCCTTTACGGCTCTGGGCCGTTCTTTTGAGCCGGGACCTGATTACATATATACGCTCAATACCCTTTATACCCTCGGAATCTACCCCAATGTTTCTGTCCTGAAACTAAACCGCAACACTGTCTATGCAAGTATGGCGGAAGCGGTAGATTCGTATAGCTGGATGTTCAGGGATATCACTTCGAAAGAGACCATTTTACTTGATAAATATATAAGTAGTCGTATTGTTAGTGCCACGGACGGAAAGATTACGGTTGAGCGGGATAATCCCCCTTGTTGGGCTCTTATCTGGTGGGAAAAATAAGCTGGGAGACTGCTGGCTGAAGAAACAACAGGCCTTGAATACTGCACAAGACTAAAGGCTGTTACCTTCAGTCTTCAGGCTGTCTTTTGCTTCAGCCTCTACAATTTACCGTCGTAGTTTCAATGCAGCTTTACAGTTTTGCTCTTTGCTTTTAAGGATTTATGTACAACACCTACGACATTGCCATAATCGGCGCCGGACATGCCGGATGTGAGGCAGCATTGGCTGCAGCGCGACTGGGATGTAAGGCTCTGTTGACTGTAATCAATGCGGACACCATTGGCGCCATGTCCTGTAACCCTGCAATCGGCGGTCTGGCAAAAGGCCACCTGGTTCGCGAAATCGATGCTCTTGGCGGAGAAATGGCCAGGAATATCGATGCCACCTCCATTCAATTTCGAATGTTGAACACCAGTAAAGGGCCGGCTGTCCGATCTTCACGGGCACAGGCAGACAGGCTGCTCTACAGACTGCGAATGAAATCAGTTATTGAAAACCAGGAAAATTTGACAGTAAGCCAGACTGTTGTTGATAGCCTGATAGTTGAGAAAGGGAAAATTTGTGGTTTACGCACCTCTCTCAAGGAAGAGATCAGAGTAAAAGCTATTGTCGTTGCTACCGGCACATTTCTCAATGGCCTCGTTCATATCGGGATGAAAAATTTTCCCGCCGGCAGACTTGGTGATGGACCTTCTACTCAACTTGCCCAGTGGTTCAAGGACAATGGATTTTCGGTAGGTCGCATGAAAACCGGAACCGTGCCCAGACTGGACTCCCGGACCATCGATTACTCACAACTTGAAGTGCAGCACAGTGATTCCCCTCCTGCACATTTTTCATACTCATCAAAAGGTGATTACACGCTTCCCCAACTCCCCTGTCACATAACATACACCAATGAAAGAACGCATGATGCTATCCGACAGGGCATAGACCAATCTCCAATGTACAGCGGTATAATCGAAGGCGTTGGTGCAAGATACTGCCCTTCCATTGAAGATAAGGTAATGCGTTTTCCAGAAAAAGACCGGCACCAGATCTTTCTCGAACCGGAAGGGCTTGACACTACCGAAGTATATCCCAACGGTGTGCCGACAAGCCTCCCGCTCAGCACGCAACAGGCAATGATAAACAGCATCAAGGGACTTGAAAAAGCCAGGATCATCCGGCCCGGATATGCGATAGAATATGATTATATTGATCCCATTGGACTTCACCCCTCTCTGCAGACAAAAAAGATAGAGGGACTTTTCCTGGCCGGTCAGATAAATGGCACATCAGGATACGAAGAGGCTGCCGCCCAGGGGCTTATCGCAGGAATCAACAGCTGCAGGTATACACGTGGTCAGCCGCCCCTGATTCTTGACCGATCCCAGGCCTACATTGGCGTGTTACTGGACGATCTTGTCACCCTGGGCACTAAGGAACCCTACAGGCTCTTCACATCAAGGGCTGAATACCGGCTTCTCCTGAGAGAAGACAATGCGGATTCACGTCTGGCACAGATCGGCTTTGAAATGGGGCTTGTAGATCAGAAAATCCATGAAAAATTCCTTAAAAAAAACAATGCTATCGCCTCCGGTATCACGACTCTCGAATCAATTTTTATCAGGCCGACTAAAGAGATAAATCATACTTTGCACTCTATTGATACAAGCAACATCAAGCATAAATGCTCTCTTGCCGATCTCCTGAGACGCCCGGAAATTTCAATCCAATCCTTAACACACATCCCCCTGCCGGAAACTGAACAGGATCTCGTTGCACATATCGCCGATGGTCCAGTCGGTGACCTTATTCAGCTGCGGATTAAGTTTAAGGGATACATTGAGCGACAAAAAGAGCAGGTGGTACGTTTTAAAAAAATGGAATCAGTGCTTCTGCCGAAAAATATTGACTACCAGTCTCTTTCCGGACTTTCAAACGAAGTCGTAGAAAAACTCACCACCACACAGCCGGTATCTCTTGGACAGGCATCCCGTATCTCCGGTGTAACCCCAGCTGCTATTTCAGTTCTTCAGGTGCATTTGAGGAAATTAAGAAAGGGTAGGCAAAGGGCGTAAAGGCGTAAGGGCGTAAAGGCATAAAAGCTTATGATAAAGGGTGAGATGTACCATGTTTCCACTCACATTTCCTGACATTGATCCTGTAATTTTCAGCCTCGGCCCATTACATATCCGATGGTATGGATTGATGTATATCCTCGGTTTTACAGCCACTTACCTTTTAGTACAAAAACAGATAAAGGATTTTAAATACCAGGAGCTTGCAACTCACTTCGAAAACCTCAATGTCGTTCTTATCCTCTGTGTGATCCTGGGGGGAAGACTCGGTTACGTACTCTTTTACAACTTCTCCTACTACCTCGCCCATCCTCTTGAAATTCCAGCAACCTGGAGTGGCGGCATGTCATTTCACGGAGCAGCTATCGCTCTTTTTGCAGGGGGATGGATTTTTTGCCGAAAAAACAGCCTCAGCTTTTGGAAATCAGCTGATATCTACGTTGTCACGTTTCCTATAGGAATAGGATTGGGAAGAATCGGCAATTTCATTAACGGGGAACTTTTTGGACGCACAACCGAACTCTACCTGGGTATGATATTTCCCCTCGGAGGCAATGTGCCGCGTCACCCCTCCCAACTCTATGAGGCATTCCTGGAGGGATTACTTCTTTTTGTAATTCTCTGGTTGGCAAGATCAAGACCGA
>JAOZLO010000170.1 GCA_029934775.1 Desulfocapsaceae bacterium | reverse complement strand
GTAGGCGTTGAAACTGTACGGTTTTATGAACGCCTCGGACTCATCGAACAACCTCCACGAAGTGGTGGTGGGTATCGGAAATACCCTGAAAAAACCGTAGTTCGCATTAGATTCATAAAACAAGCGAAAAAATTAGGATTCACGCTTAAGGAAATCGGCGAATTGCTGATGCTCCAAAAAACTGCCGGCACCAGTTGTGTCGATTTCCAGAGGCGAGCTGAAAGCAAACTCATAGATGTAAACAGTAGAATTGAAGAACTTGAAAGGATAAGGGATATTTTGGACAACCTTATTCAATCGTGTTCTATGGAAAAATCAACAGAAGAATGTCCAATATTAAATGTGATGAAGGGGGAGAGGATAAGATGAGCAATGGATATGTTTGTTATTGTTTCAGTCATACAGCGGCAGATATTGAACAGGATATCATAGATCATGGAAAATCATTGATTATGGGAAAAATTATAGCAGAAAAAAAGGCCGATGGGTGCCAGTGTCAAACCAAAAACCCTAAAGGTCGCTGATGTCTTGCCGATGTCCGCCAGGTGGTGGACAAGGTGATGCAAGATCATGGCATGACAATAAAGATTGATTTGTCTTCGATGTAGAGCAATGATTTGTAAATGGGAGAAAGAAGATGCGGATGGAAAAACTGTCTGGTTCTGGAGTTATAATTGCTTCGCTCCTGGCCACCTCGTGCTGTATCGGACCGGCAATTTTTGTTGTTTTCGGCACTTCTGTCGGCTTCATGGGTAATCTGTCATTTTTTGATCCGTTCCGGCCATATTTTCTTACTGTGGCAGTAATTATGCTCGGGTTTTCCTTCTGGAAGATTTATTTGAAAAAACCTGACTGTGACTGTGAAGAGGATGTTCGGACTAAAAAGATTGCCAGAGTAATTCTTTGGATCGGGGCAATACTCTTTCTGTTTGCCCTTTTTTTTCAAAAAATCCTTTTATGGATATATGGTTAGTAATGGAGGTAACACCATGAAATCGAGACTTATATATTTGTTGATACTTTTTATGTTCATCATGCCAAGTACTATTTTGGCAGCAGTAGAACAGGTCGTGATCGACATTCAGGGTATGACCTGCAAACTCTGTCCGATTGCTATCGAAAAATCTCTAGCGGAGATAGAGGGCGTCTCAGATGTGAAGATTTCATTAAAAGAGGCGCAGGGTTATCTAATGGCGGAGGACACTGTCACAGATGAGCAGCTGCTTAAAGCCATAACAAAATTCGGTTCATTCGAAGGTGAAATTGTTGAACGTAAACCGTCAGGCTGAGGAGTTTGTTTGAGAAACATTCTCTCTCGGATCAGAATATTTCATATAGAGGATGTGAGGAATCATGAAAAATCAACCTGCAAGAACATTGCTTAAAGTAGGAGTTATCGGCACCATCGTGGCTGCGGTCTGCTGTGCTACCCCAATCCTGGTAATATTATTTGGTGTGGTGGGTCTTGGAGCAATGACAGGGTATCTTGATTATGTCTTACTTCCAGCGTTGGCGATTTTTATATTGATCGCCGCTTATGGCTTTTGGAAAAAGAGTAAGAACGATGATGGATGCTGCAAGGTACCCAAAAAAAGCTGAACAGGGAGTTCATTATGGATTGCTGTGACACAAACAATAAAGACCACTACGACCTGGTTATTATAGGCAGTGGCTCTGCCTCATTTGCTGGAGCAATTAGAGCGACAGAGTTAGGTAAAAGTGTCGCCATGATTGAACGTTCCACCCTCGGCGGCACCTGTGTCAATGTAGGTTGCCATCCCTCTAAAACCCTGATCAGAGCCGCTGAGGCAAAACATCACACCTTACATACTTCTTTTAAGGGGATCACTTCTAAAGGCGTGGACTTTGATTTTTCGACTGTCATCAACGAAAAAGATGTACTGGTGGATTCGTTGCGCGACGCAAAGTACAAAAACGTGCTGCGATCCTATGAGTCTATAGATTTCATTGAGGGTGAGGCTTCTTTTCTCTCCAAACATGAAGTTAAGGTCGGCAATCGTATTATCAGAGGCGATTATTTTCTTATTGCAACCGGAGCTTCTGCTTATGCTCCGCAGATACCAGGTCTTGATAAGGTAAAATATCTTACCAGTACTACTGCTTTTGAGATTCAGGAAATGCCGGCTTCAATGGTAATTGTTGGCGGCCGGTATATTGCTCTGGAGCTGGCCCAAATGTTTCAGAGAATGGGTACTAAGGTTACTGTACTGCAGCGTAGCGATAGAATCCTGCCAACGGAAGATTCTGATTTGACTGCTGCTTTAACAGGATACCTAGAAGACGAAGGTATGGCGATTTTAACAAATGTGAAAATGTTACATGTTTCCCAGAAGGGTCATTTTTCAGTCTCCTTTGAAAAGGACGGTGAAGAAAGGATCCTTGAAGTAGAACAATTAGTTGTCGCAACAGGTCGTAGACCCAACACTTCCGGTTTAAATCTCGAAGAAACAGGTGTAGAGCTTGATCGTGACAAGACAATTGTTACCAATGAGTATAGTCAAACAACGCAACCACATATCTATGCTGCCGGTGATGTTATTGGCAATCCATCTTTTGTATATACCGCTGCCTATGAAGGCAAACTGGCAGTAGAAAATGGTTTTGGTGGAAATATCAGGCAGAGAGACTATTCAGTTGTTCCGTATGTTGTATTTACCGATCCGCAGGTCGCAGGAGTTGGTATTAATGAACAGACGGCAAAAAAAGAAGGGATTGAAGTTGATGTGTCAAAACTCACGCTGGATAATGTCCCTCGTTCACTGGCGGCAAGGGATACCCGGGGGTTTATAAAATTGTTAAAGAAAAAAGGAACCGATTATCTGATAGGGGCCTCAATACTTGCCCCTGAAGGAAGCGAACTGTTAATGGAAATTTCAATGGCTATCAAATACAAAATTCCTGTAACAGAAATTGCGGCCATGTTCCACCCCTATCTAACTTTAGGAGAAAGTGTCAAGCTGGCTGCCCAAACTTTTAATAAAGATGTGAAAAAGCTCTCCTGTTGCGCTTCCTGATAGATACTCCCCGATGGGATTTAATAGGCTTTTCTGCTGCTAAGCTTTCCTTGTAATCCTTCTGCCCGTTTCTCCAGGGAAATTCATCGAGACCCTGTGGCTAAAAAAATATTGCCTTGATAAGCTAAATAATGTATTGATTATTTCCGTAATGGGTTGGTAATGTCTGGCCCACGGAACACGGTGAAATTCCGTGACGGTCCCGCCGCTGTAATCGGAAATATTTATTTTTTACTTGGCCACTGTTCAAACGGGAAGGCGAAAAAATAAATTTAATGCCGCAAGTCAGAAGACGAGCCAGACATTTTTTTATACTGTAAACTCGATGGAAAAGGGTTTTGTAAGATTTATTTCTTGCAAAGCCTTTTTGTGTTTTGCAGGAAAAACATAGCGAGGAAACTATGACGACACAGCTGGAATATGCCCGCCAGGGCATTATCACCGAAGAAATGAAAACCGTGGCCCTTGCCGAGGGATTGTCAGAAACATTCATCAAGGACCATATTGCAATGGGTGAAATCGTCATCCCCTGCAACCCCCGACGAAAAAACCAGAAGATCACTGGTATTGGTACTGGGCTTCGAACTAAGGTCAATGCTTCCATTGGCACCTCGTCGGATATCTGCGATATTAATTTGGAAGTTCTAAAGGCCCAAGCCGCCGAAGAGGAAGGGGCAGATACCCTTATGGAGTTGTCTGCGTGTGGGGATATGGACGAAGCACGTAGAGCCGTGCTTGCCAACACAAATCTTGCCGTGGGCAATGTCCCCCTGTACCAGGCATTCAAAGAGACCATTCGGAAATATAAAAATCCTGCGAAACTGGATCCTGAATATTTGTTTGACCTCATTGAAAAACAACTGGATGACGGTTTAAGCTTTATGGCCATCCACTGTGGCATAAATCTTTACACCATTGAACGGCTGAGAAAACAAGGGTTCCGCTATGGTGGTCTGGCTTCCAAAGGTGGAACTTATATGGTCGCCTGGATGGACATTAACCAACAAGAAAATCCGTTGTATGCGCAGTTTGATCGGGTATGCAGCCTGATGAAGAAATATGATGCTGTGCTCTCCCTTGGTAACGGTATCCGTGCCGGGGCCATTCATGACAGCCATGACCGGGCCCAGATGGCAGAAATGATCATCAACTGCGAACTTGCGGAAGTCGGCCGAGCCAGCGGCTGTCAGATGATGGTGGAAGGACCGGGCCATGTACCTCTTGATGAGATTGAGGGAAATATCATGCTGGAAAAACGTATGTCCGGCAATGCTCCCTATTATGTACTTGGCCCTATCCCATGTGATACGGGGGCAGGCTATGACCATATCTCAGCTGCCATCGGTGCCGCTAACTCAGCCAGATTCGGGGCAGACCTTGTCTGCTACATTACCCCTGCCGAACATCTGGCGCTACCTGATGTAAGCGATGTGAGAGAAGGAATCCGCGCCACCCGCCTGGCTGTACGCATTGGGGATATTTCCAAATACCCGAACAGGCGAGAAAACGAAAAACAGGCTGCCATGGCCAGACGAGACATGCGGTGGGACGATCTTGAAAAATACCTCCTTTTTCCAGAAGTTGCACGAAAGGTTCGGGAAGAACGGGCACCCAAGCAGAAAGACACATGCACCATGTGCGGGGATTTTTGTGCCACGAAAAAGGGCATGGAAATATTTGAAAAAGACATAACAGACAAGAGGTAAACCATGTCACTACTTAAACAAACTATTGATTCCATCAAAACAACGTTGAACCAGGAGGTGTTTGATGCAGCCAAAGACCGGCTTCTCAACCAGGCAAAGCCCCCGGAAAGCCTCGGTGTTATGGAAGATATCTCCGCTCGTCTGGCCGCCATTAAAGGTACCATTGATGTGAAATTGACCAATAAGCGAATCGTCGTCTGCGCCAGTGACCACGGAGTGACAGAGGAAGGAGTCAGTCTCTTCCCTGCCGAGGTAACACCCCAAATGGTCTTAAATTTTGCCAGGGGAGGTGCATCGGTCAATGTTATCGGCAACCATGCCGGTGCCATTGTAAAAGCGGCTGATATCGGTGTTAACTATGACTTTGACCAGGATCTGCCCATTTTCCACAAAAAGGTCAGACATGGTACGGCGAATTTCACCAAAGAGAGGGCCATGACACGGAAAGAAGCCATTCAATCCATTGAAGCCGGCATTGAGATCGTGGCTGAACTGGAAGCAGAAGCTCCGGTAGATCTTCTTGGAACCGGCGACATGGGTATAGGCAATACCACTCCTTCCTCAGCCATAATTGCGGCCTTTTCCGGAATTCCTGTGGAAAAGCTCACCGGCAGGGGTACGGGTATTGATGATGCAGCCCTTGCCAATAAAATTGCCGTCATTCAAAAAGGCCTCGACCTCCACAAACCTGACCCGGCAGATCCTCTGGACATACTCTCTAAAGTGGGTGGTCTTGAGATCGGCGCACTGGCCGGCTTGGTTTTGGGAGCAGCGGCTCGAGGAATTCCTGTCATCTGTGACGGCCTGATTTCAACAGCCGGGGCACTCATTGCCTGTGAACTGGCACCGGCAGCCAGGCAATATCTCTTTGCCAGTCACAAATCAGTGGAGGTTGGCCATAAATACATGCACGACCGCCTGGGAATGGAACCTCTCATCGATCTGAGATTCAGGCTGGGTGAAGGCACCGGCTCAGCCGTATGCATGGAGCTTCTTGATCTTTCCACCCGGATCCTGGCAGACATCAAAACTTTTGAAGAGGTAGGGGTGACCAACATCTAAATTTATCTGTTTTTTATTCAATACTTGTTATGCTGATTCTGCATAACCGACGATTTTTTTTGGTAATCGTGATCAGAGCTTTGTACGCTTTCTCACACTCTTGGCATTCGTCATCTCCAGGCACCGAGTCTTGCAGCTTCTACTGTGATCCCAAAAAGAAGACTGGGGGCCTGGAGAGGTTCCTCTTTTGCTTGGCCCAATATTCTTGTCAAAACACACACTGAGTCACATGACAACTCAGCCTGATGACAAACTAACTTCTTGATATTTGGCCGAACAGTGAGTCTGCTCTTTACAACAGGGCCTTGATAGCAAGAATTCTAAGCTGAAGTTCCCTTTTCAAAAAAGCAAATATTCTTGTAATATCGCTTTACTGCATATACATAAGGTGTAACCGTACTGCCTACACCTGTATCGTCTGAAGTAAATCGAACGCTTGCTGTTGTTTTGGGTTACATCTGGTGATCATCGTAAAGGTAGCCGATGTGTCTTCTTCACCGGAGTGACGGCAAGTCGCACGCACAATTGCAGCGAGATGGCTTAGAAGGCCGCGGAAAGAGTAAACTCTTGAGCCATCGTCAAGTCGTTTGGTCTTC
>JAOZLO010000169.1 GCA_029934775.1 Desulfocapsaceae bacterium | reverse complement strand
TTCAGGCCCTGCTTGCAGCAAAAGTCGGTGCTACTTTTGTCAGTCCCTTTGTCGGTCGTCTTGATGATATTGGTACTCCCAGCATGGACCTGATAGGTGATATAGTCAACATCTATGACAATTACGGTTATCAAAGTGAAATCATAGTGGCCAGTGTCAGAAGTCCTCAGCATGTTCTGGATGCGGCGCTTATCGGCGCCGATATCGCAACCATACCTCTGAAGGTCATAACTCAACTGGCTAAGCATCCATTGACCGACATAGGGATCGAACAATTTCTTGCCGATTGGGAAAAACGTACACAATAAATGAATCTCTCTCTTGCTCTTGCATGTATTATTTTCTTCATCTGCCAGACAAATGCACTGGCAGCAATTTACGTGTGTAAAGATTCAAAGGGAAGGGTAAACTTTACCAACGTCCCTTCCCTACCGGATTGTAAAGTTTTTTCAAAGAAAAAAAGGGGTGGCAATTTTCTAAACAGTGCGCGAAAAATACATGGTTCAGGAAAATACGATAAAGACATAACACAAGTTTCCAAACGATATAACGTTGACCCCCATCTCATTAAGGCGATCATTAAAGCGGAATCAGATTTTAATCACCGGGCTGTTTCCAAAAAGGGAGCTCAGGGATTAATGCAGCTTATGCCCGAAACTGCAAGAGAACTGCGTGTTTTCAACCCCTTTAATCCAAGGGAAAACATTGATGGAGGTACACGCTATTTCAGGTATCTCCTCGACACCTTCGGCGGAGATATAAAGCTCTCTCTTGCCGCATATAATGCCGGCCCGGGGAAGGTGCAACGGGCAAACGGCATCCCCTCCATACCGGAAACTATCCGTTATGTAAAAAAGGTCCTCAAGCAATACAGAGTTTACAAAACCAGTGTCATATCTCCTTCTTACTCTCAAAAAGATTAATTACTCTAGCTACTTTGACAGAAATAGCCTCAAGAGATTTTGAAGAAGGGGCACCGGGTGCATACTCACAAACCGGCAGGTAAGCTTTCAGCGCCTCCATCACATCACTGTCCTCCGGCACTTCCCCCAGTTCAGGAAGGAATATACCCAGATATTTCTCTGCCAGTTTGCGCAATTTGAGCTGGTTGATTTTTGCACGGCTGCCGACACGGTTGGTAATCAACAGAGGGTGAAAATACTCCAGAGATTTTTGTGTTTTCTCCCTGGCACCCGACCGTACCTGCCCGGCCAGGTCAAAAACTTCTGCAAGACTGGTAAAATTTTTCCCTTTTAAAGCCCTGGTTACCTCACCCTGAGAAAGAAAGCTACCCAACGCTTTACGGATTGTTGCAAGCTGTAAAAATTTGTAAAAATCCATGATTGAGGTAGGATCAGGACAGACTACGCATAACTGGATCTCCGTATACATAAAAAAATCGAGGACATGGTAGCTGGCACCAGCTCCAGTATCAATGAGTATAATGTCTGTATCGATAGTATTGATTGCCCGCAGTATACGCTGTTTTTCCTGAAACGTCATATTAGCTGTTTGCAGGGTATCACCTGAACCACAGACAAGCTGGAGGCCATAAAAAGAGTCAAAGGTATGAATAACTTCAGAAAGAGTATCGACTTTTCTGGTCATAAAATCCGTCAAAGTTTTTTCAGGTTTGAAGAGACCATAGAGAATATGCATATCAGCCCCTCCAATGTCCAGGTCAACGACACAAACACGTTTCCCGGACTTGGCTAAAAGTAATGCCAGATTGGCAATAATCATACTTTTTCCGGCACCTCCTTTCCCGGAGCCGATTGAAATTGTGAGCGCCATATTTCTAAATCCTTTACTGACCTTGTTACTTGCTTTTCCTTCGCTTCCTGCGAATTTCAAGAATCCGCTGTGCCCGACTTAGAACAGTCTTTATCTTATTCTGTTCATTGCAGGGTGCACTCCACAACACCCATCCTTCCTCCGATTTCAAAACAAGTTTGTTATCTTCAAAACAGAGAATCGAATCTGAGAGTTCATCAATACTGACCTTCGCCTCTTCTGCTCGCGCGGGAGCTGCAGAAGAGCATTTATTATCCTTTTTCAGACAGGTTGAGCACAGCTCATCATCAAGAAACTCAAAAAACTCAAGAGCTGACCCACAAGCCGTACAAAATTTCATAAAATATTTTTCCCGCAATCCTCAACAATAAAGAAAGAAGTGTACTCTGATAATAATATCATATGGTTCTCATATATCGGGAGAAAAAAGGGGATCCTTTAGCTGCACGTCTATTTTTATACCTTAAAATTTCTTCCAATCTGCAATCTAATGTGATTTACTATCTGGTAGATTAAGTAACTTTTTTCTCAAACACCGATGAAATGCATTAACAACAATAGCACCACTTCACTGTTATGAAAGTGATGCGATCGGAGTTCGAAGAACTGGCCAAGCACCCTCACAATTTACAAATTGTAGTGACAGAAGTTCTCCGAATCCTACTCCTTCTGTATAACAGATACTTTCATTTAAATCCCTCGAGGTAGAGTGTTATGCTACAAACGAAAAACTCTATAACAGGATTGCTGGCAGTAGGCTTGATTCTCACATTTTCACCTTTGACATTTGGTAACGAGACCGCTGGTCCCGCCACAGCAAAGCAGAATGTCTTCCAAATGTCTCTCTCCATAGGAACTGAGATATTAGATGGCGATACCACCTACCGGATCGGCTACCCTGTGACCATAGGCGGTGTGACCTCTGAAGGCTATTTCCCCTTCAGTGAAATGGTATGGCCTCTAGATATAGCCATGGGCAGGATAGATGGATCGATAACCTTGAATGATAGTTGGAAATTTAATGGTACCTTAAAGAAAAATATCACCGATCCAGGTGGTCATATGGAAGATTCAGACTGGACTACCTCCTCAAATCCAACTCAGCTCGATGTCTATTCAGAATCAAATATATCCGATTTCAGCGCATTTATCTTTGATTTCGATGTTGAGTACACTTTCGCTGCATGGGACATAGTTTCTCTCTTTGGAGGGATTGGCTATCAGTACCAGGAATTTGATTTTGACAGCCAGCTCATCAATCAATATTCTCCGTCTGGATTGCCGAGTTTTGGTTATACCGGTGATGGCAGAGTTGCTATCAATTACGGTGTCTCCTACCAGATTCCCTATCTTTTATTAGGAGCCGACTTACAATCGTGGGAGAGGTTCTCTTTAAAGGGTTCCATTGCCTTTGCACCTTACGTTTCAGCTCAGGATGAAGATAATCATCTGCTGCGTGAATATGGTGGGAAGATAACAAGATCCGATATGGATGGAACTGGTATCATGTTCGATATTTCAGGAAAATTTAATTTTACTCCGTTGTGGTTCATTGAATTCGGATTAAACACCACCAAAGTCGATGTCGAAGGTACGATGAATCAGGGCTATGTCTGGTTTGGTAACTTTGGCTCTAACAAAGTTGAGGCTGATAGCACCCAGTCTTCAGGGTATATAGCTCTTGGTGCCAGCTTCTAACTGTCTCTCCCTTCTCCCTCCTCTGTCCAGATAAAATATCCGGATAGCTGAAACTTATTTGACAAATTTACCATCTTGCCACCTGCCTTCGAGTTTCTCTCCACTTGCAAATGTATACATCCCCTGACCATTCCTTTTATCATCTTTGTATTGACCAGCATATCTGTCGCCATTAGCAAATATATATGTCCCCTGACCATCTCTCTTGTCATCTTTCCAATGACCTGCATATTTACTTCCATCAGGAGATTTTACAGTTCCTTCACCATTCCTTTTGCCATCTTTATACTGCCCGGCATATATGTGCCCGTTAGATTCTGTATAAATCCCTTTGCCACTTTTTTTCCCACTTTTCCAGTTACCTGCATATTTACCCCCACTTGCGAAGGTCATAGTTCCCTGGCCATCTCTTTTGCCATCTTTCCAGTGGCCAACATATTTGTCACCATTAGCAAATGTATATGTCCCTTTACCATTCCGTTTATTATTTTTGTATTGACCAGCATATATCTCGCCATTAACAAATGTATAGCTTCCCTGTCTCTCTCTTTTGCCATCTTTCCAGTTACCAACATATTTGCCACCATTCGTGGAAACCATAGTTCCTTGACCGTTCATACAGTCTCCGGAAATACAACTTTCTTTTTTTGCACACCCTGAATATAGAATCAACGTCAGTGCTAAAATTGAAACTGTTTTTTTCATCGCTTCCTCCCTTGGTCATTCTTACTCCCCTGAAATGCAACCGGCACTACGTTCAAACAGGGAAAAATAACCACCAATAATCGTTTCTCAATGAGGTATTTAATAATAACTGAATTGGCAACAGCAGGTCCATATCCAGTATAACTATTGGTATTAGCACAAATTGTTTTAATCTTCATTATTATTTCAAAATTTTTTTTTGTTTCTATAAACGTAATAAAGAATCGTCTGGAACAAACTAAACTCTATCCATTGGATATGGATAGCAATATTCAGAATTGTGTAAATCTGAACATTGTCTTTAAAACATAGAAAAAACTGGACATTATTTCTGCTGCAGATATATACTTATCTAGAATAATATTTTTCCCCAATAGGGTCATGCAATACGTAGTAACTGTTCATCTACTCGTGCTTTATTATGGATTTATGTGAAACGTGTGTTAAAAAAGTAATTTGTAATCAATGCGAAAAACGGCTCTGCTATGCTGATCCGGACCGCGATGAGCTCGCAAAGAAACCACACTGTATTGAAGGACATTATTACAGGGACGACGAAATCCTCTGTATGAAATGTTACGAAAAGAAACACAGTGATAAATTATTCTCATAAGTTCTGCTGATTAGCCCTTGATTAGGAGTCAAGGTCCGAGAACAGGCAACATCCTCACTTTCCTCCCATTTAGATCGACGAGATATCGAGTTCTCAGGAATCATTTCGGTTGTTGAAATATTTCACCTTATTGAGTATAAAATGATTTTTAATTATTGTTATTATTCTCGACAACTAACCAATATAAAAAATGCCTAAGAAACACCAGCTATCGTTCTGTGAAATTGAACAACTTTCAGAAAATGTATTTGAGCTAATTCCCAAAAAAGGAATTACTGTAGACAAAAATGTAATTGATGAAGCTAAAGACTTTTGGAATAAGTTAAGAGATAGGCCCTTTGGACTTCTAATAAATTGTAAAAACCAATTTACCCGTTCATTTGAGGGATCACGAGATATGGGCAAAAATCCCCTCCAACACAAGACAGCACTCGTCTTTGCTAAAAAAGATGCTAGGTCAGCACAACAGCTAAAGACAACGTTAGAAATAAAAGCAACAACCGGACATTTTTTTCATCACAAAGTTTTCACCGACAGAGAAGAAGCGCTAGAATGGTTATCCGATATTTGAGTCTTTCCAACCCCAAATCATCCCACAGCCTCCTCACAAGGCACCACTAAACCCACCATAAAAACGAGGTTCACGCCGGCAGTTGATCCAGTCATTTTTTCTCCTTTTTACTGATAGGTGTTTCCATTTCGCTACTCCAGGGCAACAGCATCTGTGAGCTAGGGAGCACTTAGCCTTTTTTAAACCAGACAAGTGCTTCCTGCTCAGTGCGAAACACCTGCTGATTTATGAATTGATCTTCTCGGTGAACGTTGAAAACTCGTGATAATCCAAATGAAAGATCCTCCGGAGCAACAATGGCAAGTCTTGAAGGTATCAAGATCTTTGACTTTCCCTGTTCTGCTATTTGGTTCAGTTCAGTTGTTGTCAAAGTTAGTTTCCCCTGACAAACAGAGTTTCTTTTTAATAGTCCGTGTGGTAAAAAAAGAATGGAATATATTGTTAGGATATTGATTACTCCATTCAAGGTGAAAATATGAAACGTTCATCCTTTCTTGCAGGATTCTTATTTTTCTTTTTTTCTGTTACCGGTGCTTGGTCTGGCGACAAAGTTTACACAATGGAAGACCTTGTTGAGAAAAATTCAATCACTTATGATAAAAAAACGAATGAACCTGTAAGTGGAATTTTTAAAGGTTATTATGAATCAGGTGAAGTAGTAATAGACATCCCATACAAAGATGGGAAAATTGAAGGTGTTTCTATAGTTTATCAACTATCCGGCGGATTATTATTAGAAATTTCATACAAGGATGGGATACGAGATGGTCTTGAGAAAAAATATCACGTATCAGGTTTTTTATTAAACGAAAGACCTTACAATAATGGAACATTGGATGGTATTGCAAAAGAATATTTTGAATCAGGTGAAGTAAATTATGAAATAACTTTTAAAAATGGAAAAAGTGTCTCAGGTTACGTCTACACTAAGGATGGTAGCAGGAGAAAAATGACCAGTTCATTCCTTCACAAAATCAATTCAGAGTGGGGCAACTGAGAAGAGAGACCAATTTACCATTTATA